>JBBDIE010000140.1:0-2819 GCA_040880545.1 Bacteroidales bacterium
CTGAGCGCAGTAACCCTGGGGGGAGCATCAAAGACAGGATCGCGCTGTCGATGGTGGAGGATGCAGAAAAACGGGGCATACTGAAGGAGGGAAGCGTGATCATCGAACCTACCTCAGGGAATACCGGCATCGGGCTGGCAATGGTGGGTGCAGTGAAAGGATACAGAGTGATCCTGGTCATGTCGGAGTCCATGTCGGTTGAGCGTCGAAATATTCTGAAAGCATATGGAGCTGAAATAGAACTTACCGACAGGGCAGGGGGCATGAAGGGGGCCATCGCCCGGTCACTGGAGCTTCAGTCTGAAACTGAGCATGCATGGATCCCTTCACAGTTTGAAAATCCTGCCAACCCGGCAATCCATGAGCGGACCACCGCACAAGAGATCCTGGCAGATTTCCCCGAAGGTATCGACTACCTGATAACCGGTGTGGGAACAGGCGGCCATATTAGCGGGGTTGCAAAGATTCTGAAGAATAAGATGCCGAAAATTCGTGTGTTTGCTGTGGAACCAATGGATTCACAAGTGATCAAAGGTGAAGATCCGGCTCCCCACCCAATTATGGGGATCGGTCCCGGCTTTATTCCCGGAACACTCAATACAGCACTACTCGATGGTACCATAGCGGTTGATAAGCAGGAAGCGTATCTCTTTACGCGAAGGGTCGCACGCGAGGAAGGTCTGTTTGTAGGTATTTCCAGCGGTGCATCGCTGGCTGCTGTTACGAAAAAGTTACCCGAAATTGAGAAAGGCGCCAGGATTCTCACATTCAATTACGATACCGGAGAAAGATATTTATCGGTAAATGACCTCTTTTAACCGCTTTTTAATATTTTTGAAGGCGGATTAATTCAAAAATTTACCCTTCATAAATGAAAATCGCAGTTGATTTTGACGGTACCATCGTAGAACACAAGTACCCTGCCATCGGAAAACCGATCCTGTTTGCCTTTGATACGCTGAAAAAACTTCAGGAACAACGGCATCAGCTGATATTGTGGACCTACAGAAGCGGTAAGGAGTTGGATGAGGCCGTTGCTTTCTGCCTGAAAAACGGGATCGAGTTTTACGCAATAAATAAGAACTACCCCGAAGAGGTGTTCGATGAAAAAACCGTAAGCAGGAAAATCCAGGCCGATTTTTATATTGACGACCGCAACATCGGCGGACTTCCGGGATGGGGAGAGATATGGCAGATCATTCATCCGGAGCTGAATCCGACTTATGAGAAAGAATTGTATAAGCTTCCACGAAGAAAACCAATCCTGAAAAGGTTATTTGGAAAATAAACCAGGCATTTATGAAGATCTGTAACATCACTTTAATAATACTGTCAGCTGTTCTCACCTCAGGCAGTTGCGACAGGGGAACGGGCGAAACAGGCCAGAAAAGGCTGAGGACGTCAAACGAAGTGAAGATCACAGGCATGGAACTGCCGGATGGTGTGAAGTTTACCACAGGTGATGATATCACGATCACAATTAATGCCCCGGATACACTGGTTATTGATTCAATACAGGTTTTCCTGGGGGGAAAGCCCGCTGGCGTTTTCCAGGTGGAGGACAAAATCAGCTTATCAACCGCCGGAGTCAACCCAGGAAAAAAAGGATTACGAACCAGGATATATTTTGATAACGAAAAGTCAGATACCCATAGCGTCCAGGTTGAGTTGCTATCCGATATCGAGCCGGTTGCATACAGGTACAGGGTGGTAAATACGTTTTCACACGATGTGGGAGCCTATACCCAAGGACTGCTTTACTACGATGGATGGCTCTACGAAGGAACCGGTAACCGCAACCAGTCCACCATTAGAAAAGTGAGGCTATCCAACGGAGAGGTAATCCAGATTCGAAATAATGCTTCGGAAATTTTCGGAGAGGGAATCACCATTTTTGACGGAAAGATCTACCAGTTAACCTATAAATCTCAGATCTGCTTTGTCTATGATCTGAATACATTTAATGAGATACAGAGATTCTATTTTCAGAACAAGGAGGGATGGGGACTTACCAATACGGAGGAAGAATTGATCATGAGTGATGGTACACATAACCTCTATTTCATTGACCCCGGAATGTTTACTGTTAAACGTCAGCTGGAAGTATATAACAATAAAGGGCCGGTTCATGACCTGAATGAACTGGAATATATCAACGGAAAAATCTATGCCAACCGCTATTACACCGATGAAATTGTGATTATAGATCCCGAAACAGGCAAGGAAGAGGGGAGGGTGAATATGAAAGGGATCCTCCCGCTGGAAGAGAGGAAGCAAAGTACCGATGTGCTGAATGGTATTGCCTGGGACAGTAAAGAGAACAGAATTTTCGTCACCGGCAAATACTGGCCTAAATTATTTGAAATCCAAATTGTTCCGGCTGGCATTTAACCCCGGACAACATACCTGTTACTTCCGAAATACCGGATTACAGCCATTCACTATTGCAAAATTATCGATTAAATAATCGATAAATACTTATTATCGAGTAAATAGTCGATAATTCACAAATATCGATTAAATACTCTATAATTGGAGCAACGCGGCAGGGAAGGGTACTGGAATTCATAGATTGAGCTTTTTTTTAGCACGCTAAAAAATCCCTCTATCCCGACAAATGTCGGGACTGTCCTAAACTCTGTGCAAGCTTGCTCTCTGTGTCCTCTGTGGTTAAAATAAGAGTTCATACGATGAATACATATTTACTCTGAATACGGAATCAAAGATACAAAACCTCAAGATATCGTTGAAATCCCTGAATATTAAACGAAGCGCCTCCCCCTTCTCCACGTGGCTAATCTTTATACACATCTTTTAGC
>JBBDIE010000141.1:0-17497 GCA_040880545.1 Bacteroidales bacterium
ATCGCCACCTCCATGCCCCCCGCCCGAACGGGGAACCCTGATCTGTTCGTAATCTCCAAAATTATCCATCACCATAACCTCATCGAAGTCACTGAATTCTTCTTCTTTCTGCGACATTTCCTGGGCATGGAGTTCAGCCTGGCTGATCTTCTCCTGCTTTCTCCAGGGGATATCCTGCCAGGAATCGATCCGGCCGTCCATTCCGTTAAAAGCTATACTCCAGCCCTCGTATGGGGAGTATGTGGTCAGGGAGTAACTCACCTGCACATCGTTTGCATATTTTATCTGTACCGCCATCTTGTCATAGATATCGATATCTTCGTTCCACAGACAGCGGTCACGAATATAGCCATCATGCTCCTCATGATCCACATAGAGCCGCATGCTGGTCTCATCCTTTGTAATATCCCAGTGAAATTTACATTTGCTGATGTGCGGACATCCGCGGCATTTTTCCGACCGGAATTCGTTGTTGTGTCCGTAATGTTCCAATTTTCCGTGGGCGACAACTTCCACCG
The DNA here is from genome assembly GCA_040880545.1 of Bacteroidales bacterium. Lineage (GTDB taxonomy): Bacteria > Bacteroidota > Bacteroidia > Bacteroidales > M55B112. The sequence continues at coordinate 519 of JBBDIE010000141.1, forward strand.
GGTCGCTGTCGATCCACCAGTTCAGCAGGTCGAAGTGATGGGTTGCCTTATGTACCAGCAGTGAACCACCTTTGTTTTTCAATCCGTGCCAGCGCCTGAAGTAGGAAGCACCATGGTAGGTGTTAAGATACCAGTGAAAATCAACAGAGGTTAGTTGTCCCACCCGTTCCACAGCAAGCAGTTCCTTTAATTTTGTAAAGTGAGGCGCCCACCGGTAGTTAAATCCCACGATAAGTTTTCTTCCGCTTTTTCTTTCTGCATCCAGTATCCCCTGACATTTTATCTCGTCGGTTGTCATCGGTTTTTCCGTGAGTACATCGGAACCCAGTTGCAGTCCTTTGATAATAAATTCATGGTGTGTTGAATCTACCGTGGTTACCATGAGCAGATCGGGTTTCACGGTAGCCATCATTTCATCGAAATTTGTGAAAGTGGGGCAGTCCACCCCGATAAAAGACCTCCCGTATTCCAGTCTGCCCGGGTTGATATCACATAAGCCAACAAATTCAATGAGATCCGGATATTGTTCCACGAGGCGTTTACCCCAGAATGAGTTTCCCCTGATTCCGGTGCCCACCAAAGCCAGCTTTCTCTTTCCGCCACCAACAATTGTACAGGCCGGAGCGGCCATAAGTGCGCCCGTTGCAAGGCCTGTTGTTGCCAGAAACTGGCGCCTGTTTAGTTGATTATTGCTCATGATTGCAAGTGTTGGTGATTCAGTTTGGTTAATGGAATTGAAGTATAAATGTAAAAAAAAATACGCAACCTGAAGAATGGTTGTGGCAGTTTCCCGAAAAAAAGACCGACATACAATTTGTACAATAGATTGATTATTCTTTACCGATCCTTTATTTTAATATATACATTTGTAAATTGAATTCGGAAAAATTATCAATAACAAAACTATGATGAAACCTACACTATTGATCCTTGCAGCCGGGATGGGAAGCCGGTATGGCGGACAAAAACAGACCGATGAGTTTGGACCTTCCGGGGAGACAATCACCGATTATTCAATTTATGACGGCCTGAGGGCCGGATTTGGGAAAGTGGTATTTGTTATTGCACCCGGGATGGAGGAAGAATTTAATGCGCAATATATAAAAAGGTTCCCGCGGGAACTGAAGGTTGAGTACGTGATCCAGGATGTAAAAAATGTACCTGAGGGTTTTGTGGTTCCTGATGATCGTGTAAAGCCATGGGGAACCGCTCATGCCGTTCTGATGGCGAAGGATGTGATCAGGGAACCCTTTGCTGTGATCAATGCGGATGACTTCTACGGGAGGGAGTCATACCATATTATGCACGATTTCCTGACGAATTGTAAGCCGGGTGAATATGTGGTAATCGGTTATACATTGTCTAAAACTGTGTCGGAACATGGCTCGGTGGCCAGGGGTGTATGCGCTACCGACACAGACGGTTTCCTCACAGCCATTAATGAGCGGACCAGTATCTTCAGCCAGCAGGGAAAAATATTTTATGAAGAGGAGGGGAAAAAGCATGACCTGGCACCCGACACGAAGGTTTCAATGAATCTGTTTGGATTCACTCCGGATGTATTTGATCATATGGAGCGTCAGTTCAGGGAATATATTTCAAAAAACATTCACAGTGCCAAAGCCGAATTTTTTATTCCTTACGTGGCCGATCATCTGATTACTACCGGAGAAGCGACCTTTAAGGTTCTGGGTACTCCCGAGTCGTGGTTTGGAGTAACCTACCAGGATGATCGTCCACATGTACTTTCAATGATAAACCAACTTGTAAGTGAAGGTGTATATCCAACACCTTTATGGAAATAGCCCATGGATCCGCTTTATTCAGATCTGTTAACTGCCTTTGGTTTGGAGCCTGAAACGGCAAGTGTAAGCCGGATTGGCCGTGGTCATATTCATGATACCTACCTGGTTGAACGCAAAGGAAAATCAGGTCCGCCCCTGGTACTCCAGAAGATGAATCAGTATGTATTCAGGGATATAGGGTTGCTTATGAAAAACATTGAACAGGTTACCGCCCACATTGCCTATAAGAACAGGAAAGCGGGGAAGGATCCGGCTAAACACGGCATACTTTTACTGGAAGCGGAAGAGGGAAAGAGCTGGATTGGCAACGATGATTCGGGTTACTGGCGGATGTGCTGGTTCATCGAGGACCAGGTTTCTTTTGAGGTAGCTGAAAACGAGCGGATTGCATTTGAGGGAGGAAAGGCAATTGCACATTTCCAGTGGATGCTGGCGGATCTGGAACCAGAGAGGATCGGGGATACCATACCGCAGTTTCATGATCTGGCTACACGAAACATGGATTTTGAAAAATCCATGGCCATTGCAGGTAAATCAAGGAGGGAAAAAGCAGCCGACCTGATCCGGTTTACAAAAGCCCATCTGCCCGGGGTCCGGGAATTATATACTATTTCTGAAAAGGGGAACTTTCCGGTTAGACTGACGCACAACGATACCAAATTCAACAATATCCTCTTTAACAGGAAGGAGAAGGTTACCTGTATGATCGATCTGGATACTGTAATGAAGGGATACTCCTGGTTTGATTTTGGAGATGCACTGAGAACCTGCGCAAGTATGGCCCCGGAAGATGAAGCCGACACCGGGAAAATCGGATTCAGGATCAACATATTTGAAGCTTTTGCCAGGGGATTTTTGTCGGAGGGGCGGGATTATCTTACGAGTGATGAAATATCGGTGTTACACAGGGCCCCCATGGCCTTTGCCTTTATGCAGGGAATGCGCTTTCTGACGGATTACCTGAACGGCGATGTTTATTATAAAACAGTATCGGAGGATGATAATTACCGGAGGACCCTGGCACAGTATGTACTGATGGAGCGGATGGAGGAACTGCAAGGCGAGATGGCTGAAATTATCGAAAAAGTAGTTGCTGGTCAGCGATAATGTAATTGCTTCTTGTCCGGTTCAGTTGAATTATTACAAAGGATGCATTGCATTCTCGTTTGCTATTTTTAAATTGTAAGCCCAAACGATGTTTTCCACTAAACATAAAAAATTATGAAAGTTTCCCGATGCCCCCTCCCGATCCTGTTTATCGCTTTTTTTCTGAACGGAAATGCACAGGAAATGCCTGCCTGGCAGGATCCGGAAATAGTTCAGATTAACCGCATGATGCCTGGTGCAACGATGTTTTCCTTTGAAAACGGTACAGTTGCATTGCAAGGGCAAAAAGAAGCCTCTGCAAATTTTATTTCATTGAACGGAACCTGGAAATTCCACTATGCTGACAGTCCGGCTGAGCGACCGGTGGATTTCTACAAAAAAAATTACAGGGTCAGGCGCTGGAACGAAATTACTGTACCGGGGAACTGGGAATTCCAGGGATTTGGGGTCCCCATATATGTGAATATTCCCTATGAATGGACAAGTGAGCCAAATCCACCGGAAGTTCCGGTCGCCCATAACCCGGTGGGAAGTTACAGACGCGATTTTTCCATTCCCGGAACATGGAACAATAAACAGGTATATATCCATTTCGGGGCTGTAAAATCGGCATTTTACATCTGGATTAACGGGGAGAAGGTGGGGTACAGCCAGGGAAGTAAAACACCGGCTACATTCAATATTACCGAATATGTCAAACCCGGAAACAATACGGTTGCAGTGGAAGTTTACCGCTGGTCGGACGGGTCGTGGCTCGAGTGCCAGGATTTCTGGAGGGTAAGTGGCATTGAAAGGGATGTTTACCTCGAAGCCAAGCCTACCCTTTCCATTTCTGATTTCTTTGCCAGATCGCTATTGGTATTCGATTACCGTGGCGGAATGCTGGATGTGGATATTAAACTGTTGAATGCGGGTGAAGAGGTGCGGAATACTGTGGTGAAGGTGAAATTATTTGAAAAGCAGGGTGAACCGAGTATCTGGGAAGATGAATTGACCGCCAGCTTACATCCGGGCAAAACAGCGACGGTGAATACTTCTTCCACCATTGGGGACATCCGGCCATGGAGCGCTGAAACGCCGAATCTCTACAGGCTGATCATGGAGCTTTATGATGAGCAGGGAAGCCTGCTGGAAGTGGTGACCACCCGCCTGGGCTTCAGAACAAGTGAAATTAAAGATGGACAGTTACTGATCAATGGTAAACCGGTATTGCTGAAAGGGGTAAACAGGCATGAACATGATCCGGTAACGGGGCACTTCGTGAGCCGTGCTTCAATGTTACAGGATATCCGTCTGATGAAACAGTATAATATCAATGCCGTACGCACCAGTCATTATCCGAACGATCCTTACTGGTATGAGTTATGCGATGAATATGGTCTCTACGTAATTGATGAGGCGAATATTGAATCGCACGGTATGGGGTACCATCCGGAGCGGACCCTCGGGAACAACAAGATATTTATGAAATCGCACCTTGACCGTACAATCCGGATGGTGGAGCGTGACAAGAATCATCCATCCATCATTATCTGGTCGCTGGGGAACGAGGCAGGTGACGGTGTCTGTTTTGATGCCACGTACGATTGGATCAAGGCGAAGGACCCCACCCGTCCTGTACAGTATGAGCGTGCTACAAGCGGCAGGAACACAGATATTTTCTGTCCCATGTATATGAAGATCCCTGGCATGCTGGGATATGCCATGGGTACACAGAAGAAGCCCCTGATCCAGTGTGAATATGCACACTCCATGGGAAACAGTACCGGCAATTTCAAGGATTATTGGGAACTGATCGAGGAGCATGACCAGCTACAGGGCGGTTTTATCTGGGACTGGGTGGACCAGGGAATGGCGGCTGAAACCGAAGATGGCAAATTTTACTGGGCTTTTGGTGGCGACTTCGGACCGGCCGATGTACCTTCCGATTCCAATTTTTGTATGAACGGGTTGGTATTTCCCGACCGTACCGTACAGCCGGCTCTAGAAGAGGTTAAAAAGGTGTACCAGTATATCGGTTTCGAACCGGTACCGTTCTACGGAAACCGGATCAGGATCAGGAATAAATACGATTTTATCTCCCTGGATAGGTTTAATATTTACTGGGAGCTTGTATCCCGGGGTGAGGTTGTTGAAAGTGGAACAATCATGGGTCCGGATCTTCACGCCGGCATGACCGGAGATTATGACCTGAATATTTCGCGTGATATTGTGAAGCGAAACAGGGAATATTTTCTGAATTTCCGGGCAGTGACCACACAATCCACAGAAATGGTTCCTGCCGGTCATACGGTGGCCTATGAACAGTTCCAGATTGAACAGGGAATGGCAATGAATGAAATGATCTATAATTGGCTTTCGGGAAGCAGACAACTACCTGCGTTTGAAGAGACAGCCACAGAGCTGATCATCACTGCCAATGGCGCCACTTACATTATGGACAAGTTATCAGGATACCTGCGTTCCGTGGAGGTAAAAGGCAAAAAGATGATGGAGGACGGACCAGCGTTAAATTTCTGGAGGGCACCCATCGATAATGATTTTGGAAACAGGATGGACAAACGGCTTTCTATATGGCAGGATTTTGCTGAAAAGCTGGAGAGAATGGAGATGTCATGGTCGCCCGACAGTCTGAATTTCTTTGTGCGATCGAAATATCTGCATCCAGATGGGAATTCGGGGGTGACCATTACCTATGTTTTTTCGGGCAATGGGGAGTTGGGTATAATGCAGGACCTGGTGATACACCCGACTGAGGGAGAATACCCGGAGATGCCGGCATTTGGAGTGCAAATGACCCTATCTGCAGCACTTGAAAACCTGACCTATTACGGGCGGGGCCCACATGAGAATTATATCGACAGGAACAGTTCGGCACTGGTGGGATTGTATGCCAGTACTGTAGAAGCTCAGTATGTACCCTATCCTGCGCCACAGGAAAACGGAAACAAAACCGATGTGAGATGGCTTGTTTTGCACGACAGCGATGGTGACGGACTAATGTTTACAGGTACCCTGCAATTTGAATTTTCAGCATTGCATTACCTGCAGGAACATTTATCCAGGAGAACCCCGGGAATTAAGCACATGTCGGACCCGGTGGTTCAGGAGCAGGTAATGCTTACCATAAACCAACGGCAGATGGGAGTGGGAGGCGATGATTCCTGGGGGGCCAGAACCCATGCAAAGTACAACGTTCCTGCACGTAACATGCAGTTTATCTACATCATAAAACCGGTTTCAAAAGAGGATAACTATTGGGAGAGATCCAGGTGAACCACTAAATTTGGAACCTGAATCTTTCTAAATATGCGCTGTATGAAATTTAAAAGCAGATAGTATTATAGACTGAATGAATTGTTATGATATGTATTAAGAATGATTTAGCTGGGGGGGATGAATGTTAAGATACTGAGTCCCAAGAAGAAAATAACCTTACAGGCCATCCTGGCCTGTTTTTTATGGTCATCGGCGTTTGTAGGGATAAAGATTGGACTGCCCTACACAACACCGTTGCAGTTTGCAGGTATCCGGTTCTTTATTTCCGGACTGCTGGTGCTTCCGTTGGCTCTGCATTACAATCCGGCATTCATGACCATTGTCCGGTCAAATTTACGATTCATCCTGTTTCTTGGGTTGCTGCAGACGTTTCTTCATTATGCCCTTTTTTATACAGGAATTGATAAGGTCCCCGGGGCCATTGCGGCCATTGTAATCGGGGCAGGACCCCTGTTTGTTGCATTGGTGGCCCATATATTCATTCCGGGGGACCAGATGAACCTGAAAAAGGCAATGATTATCCTGCTTGGGTTTTCGGGAATTATTTTGGTAAGTATCGGTCGGGGCGGGGGTGTTACCGGTACTGTTCAGCTCATTGGCATCCTGATACTGATCGGGAACAACATTGTCTCAGGATTCAGCAATGTGCTCATTGCGATGGAAAAAAAGAAGATTCCGCCGCTGATCTTAAGTTCTACCTCCATGATCTTTGGAGGCCTGTTGCTCTTTCTCTTTTCAATTCCCATTGAAGGCCTGCATATTTCACCCAAACCCCTGCCTTATTACCTGTCACTTGGGTGGCTCAGTATATTATCTGCTGTGGCCATTTCTGTATGGACCATCCTGTTGAAAAAGCCGGAAGTGGTAGTGTCGGACCTGAATATGTGGAAGTTCCTGATCCCTGTTTCAGGGGCAGTTCTGGCCTGGGTAATACTTCCAGATGAATCCCCCGACTTATTGTCGATCATTGGAATGACAATTACTGCTATAACATTGATAATTATCAGTAAGTTTAACCATATTGCCAAAACTAACACGAACCTTCATCAATCAAACCATTCAAAATGATTAGTTTCGTATGCCTATTTTTGAACATTATTTATGTGGTTTTCTAAAATAACTGCAGCATTTATACCGGTAATTCTGGCCATTATGTCACTTCCTGTCATGGGACAACCAGCGGCAGACAGGGGAATACTGGATTTGCGGAATTATAAATTCAATGTTCAGGGAACTATTCAGGTAACCGGAGAGTGGGGTTTTTACTGGAAACAACTGATCGACCCGAGTTCACCTGCAGAGACGGCAGATTCCTATATTAATGTTCCTTCCGCATGGAAGCAGTTGAAGAGTGAAATACCAGGGATAGAACCAGTGGGGTACGGATCATATAATCTTAAGATACTTTTACCCGCTAATATTGAGAATATTGCCTTACGGTTTACGGAAGTTTTTTCATCCTCGGGGTATTATGTGAACGGGAAGCATGTGGGGTTTAATGGTTACCCGGGCACAAACAAGTACCAGACGGTATTCGGTTACCTGCCAACCATATATGTACTTCCGGTAAAATCCCGGGAAATTGACCTGGTGGTACATGTCTCGAATTTCGAGCACAAGTCAGGAGGAATCAGGGGGGGGCTGGAAATTGGCACACCCCTGCAGATCATGGAAAAAAGTTTAAGACGGCAGAACAGGGACTTTTTTCTTCTGGGTGCATTTCTGGTCATCGGCGTATACTTCATGGGCCTGTACCTGATGCGATCAACCTTATACAAGCTGTTTTTTTCACTCATCTGTATGGTTATGGGCTTCAGGATACTGATCCTCAGTGAAGCAGGATTTCTAAGTGGAGACTGGGTTACCTGCATCAGTCGGTTACGGCTCGAATACCTGAGCTTTGATCTGATCGTACCACTGTTTGTGATGATGATCAGGGTTGTTTTCCCCCATGACTTTCCCAAGTTATTATTCAAGGTGATTATCTGGACATGTTCCCTAATGATCATCGTCGTGATCGTTTCACCTGTCAGCCTTTTCACTGCAGCGTCTATCTACTACATGTATTTTGTAATGTTCACAGCAGCTGTGATCCTGTATGTGATCGCACTCGCATGGATCAGGGGACGTGCCTTTGCACCCGGTTTTGCAATTGGAATTGCCATTGTTACCGTGGGAGTGGTAAATGATATGTTATTTGTATTGGATGTGATTGAGACGGGTCATTTATCGCATATTACCATGTTCGCTTACCTCCTTATTTATGCCATGATATTTTCGGGCAGGACCAACAAGGAACTTAAACAAAACCACCAGTTATCGGCAGAGATAAAACGTGTTAATGAAAATCTTGAATTCATCGTCGAAAAACGTATGCGGGAGTTGAATGAAAAATCGGAAGAGTTGATAAGGCACAGGGAGGAGTTGAAACAGGGAAATAATGTTCTTCAGAAAGAGATCAATATCCGTAACCGGTTTTTCACCATCATGGGACACGATATAAAGGGGCCGGTAGGATACGCGAGCCAGGTTCTGGATCTGATCATGGAGGGGAGCATGTCCAGGGAGGATGAGCGCGAGATGTTAAGTTTACTGGCCCAGAGTTCCCGGGCCACCTATAACCTGGTTGAAAATCTTCTATACTGGGGAAGGTCCCAGACAGGAGAGCTGAAAAGTATGCCTGTCGTCTTTCCGCTGGACAAGATCGTTCTTGAAACAACGGAATTGTTTAATCTTCCTTTGAAGAACAAAAAAATAAAACTGGAAATTGATGTGGAGGAGGAGGTTTCTGTATTTGCAGACAAGGAGCATATTCGGTTGGTAATCAGAAATTTGTTGTCCAATGCCGTTAAGTTTACCTTTGAAGGCGGGGAGATAGGCATCTGTGCAAGGGACAACCTGAAAACAGGTAAGACGCTGATAGAAATTAAGGATACGGGTACCGGCATCGGGCAAAATGAGATCAGGAATATTTTTACAACCCGGGATGTTATATCTGCCACCGGCACAAAGAATGAAAAAGGGTCAGGTATCGGACTGAAACTCTGTAAAGAGTTGATGGAGCTCAACAACGGGGAAATTACTGTTGAAAGTACAGTAGGCTCAGGAACAACCTTTCGGATAAGCCTGCCCCGCCATTCAATGCTTTAAATTTTCCGGTGAGATGGATCTGAGCTGTGTCTCGGCCGGAAGGAGCCCAGCTGCAGTTGCACTGATAATCAGATCGCCTGGTTCCAGGGTGGACTGCACGATCAGCAGCTGCCGGCCTTCGTAAACACGTTTTTGGGCCGAGCCATAAGGCGTATGGTCCGCCGGGTCACCGTTGTCGATCACCCTGATACTTCCCGGACCGCGTAATTCATAATTTATCAGGTGGTTTGCTGTGGGGTAGATGGTTCCAATATCATCGGTCACTGAGGTTTCTATATGAACCACATCCTGTCCGTCTGCCAACAGTTCCTTTTTATCCGGGTTCATCATAATCCTGGTGGGGGCGGAGGAAGTAACCAGTGAATCTTTCACTTGTATGGTTCTACCTTCCTTGTCAAGGTGGGTGGCTGTCGCCATTATTTTTCCGGGGTGATAGGGCAGTTTGAATTTGATTACACCATCTTCAAAATTACTTCGCTGCATGGTTAGTCGCAGGGAATCATTCAGCACCAGTTCCACGTTCTCGCAATTACTGTACACCACAAGTTGTAGTTCATCCCCGACATTATTAAAGTTCCAGTGCCGGACCACAGGCGGTCCTGCCCAGGGTAACTGCCAATTTGTGCTGTTGCTCAGCGAATCAACCAGGGTTTGATCCACCACGGTGATCTTCACCATCGGTATTTCCGAATAGATGCTTTGGGTGTAATAGGCATATGGTTTGATGACAGCATTCGTCTTCAACAAGCCATTGTAAAAGGAGCGGTAAGGCCATCTGCCCGATTCTCCGAAATAGTCGATACCGGCCCATATAAACTGACCAGCGAAGAATGTGTCGATATCCATCCACGAATTTTCAAGGTAACTGATGGATCCGAAATCCGACCTGCGGTTTTTATTATACACTTTGGTTTCTGATGCCAGCCAAATCAATTCCGGATATTTTTCGTGCCAGGCAGCAAATGAATCTGTGCGGTAATTATAGCTGATCAACGGCTCAATATGGATAGATCCGGAAGGGATTTCATTGCCCCTTTCGGGATACCCCGGATGAAGTCCGATGGTGATCCACCTGGACGAATCTGTTTTTTTTGTAATTGCAGCAAGTTTCTTATACCACGCTACTGCTGATTTGGGATCATCCAGTTGTTCGACGGTTTCGTTCCCCAGGCTCCATGCGATAATGGAAGGATGGTTGATGTCCCGCTTAATGAAATAGGTCAGGTCCTTTTCATAGGTCTCCGTGAATTTAAAATCACCTGTGGAGAGGTGCCACATTTGTTCCCATTTGTCATACATTTCTCCAATTACGAGGAATCCCATTTTGTCGCACATATCCAGCAGTTCGGGTGCATGCGGATTATGGGCCAGCCGGAGAGCATTGACCCCCAGCTCTTTTAAAACCTTAAGACGGTATTCCCAGGTGGCAACAGGCACGGCAGCGCCAAGTTCTCCACCGTCATGATGAATGCAGACCCCTTTTAACCAAACTTTCTTCCCGTTTAAAATGAAGCCTGAGTCGGGCGAAAATTCAATATCCCTGATACCAAACCTGGTACTGACCTGGTCGACCGTCCTGCCATTTTGTACCAGGTAGCTCCGGAGTTCATATTGCACAGGATTTTTATCCGACCAGTATTCAGGTTCCGGTACCACATGCTTACCGGTTACTATCATGTTGCTGTTTGCCCCCATTTTCGATGACGACATGTGGGTTGATACCAGGCTGCCATCCGGGCCGTGCAGGTCAGACCTGATCCTGAACCGGGTCCTTTTACTATTTGTGTTGACGATTTCAGTGTTGGATATCACAACCCTTTCTCCTTCTCTTTCCTCATGGGTAACTACGGTATTGTGTACAGGAAAATGCAGTTTGTTCGTTGCGATCAGTTTTACATGACGATAAATTCCTGCTCCCGAGTACCAGCGATCGGCCGGTACTTCAGAACAGTCGGTCTTTACAGCGATTACATTGACACTGTCCTTGTTTACCAGGTCCGAAATATCCAGGGTAAAACCGATATATCCGTAATTTTGTTTTCCTGCATAGGTGCCGTTCACCCATACCTCAGCATTCATATACACTCCGTCGAAGACAAGGTAGAACTGCTCCTTTGACTTCAATGCCGAGAGATCAAGATGTTTTCGGTACCAACCGATACCTCCCGGATAAAAACCACCTGCGGTACCGGATTTGTTATCAGCAGAAACCTCTCCCCTGATCATCCAGTCGTGGGGAACGGTAACAAATTCCCACTTCGTATCATCAAACCCGGGATCACTGAACAGTGTGTCATCATCCAGCATAAACCTCCAGTTCAGATCAATTTTCTGATCCGTACGCGGTTGCATATTACCGGTGCTGAAAATCATCCATGCGGCGACGGAGAGTATAATAGCAATGATTATCCAGTGAATTGGTTTCATAGGTGACCAGTTTATTTACACAGCAATGAGGTGTATCGCGTCAAAAACTTTTCCACAGCTTCCAGGTGGGCCGCTTTCAGCCTCCTGTTCACTGCAGGCTGGGAGATGTGCAGTGCCTCGCTGATCTCTGTCTGGTTTTTCCCTGAAATACTCAGGTATAGCGCTTCCGCCTGCTCATCCGACCAGTCATGTATCAGCATATCCATAAACGAACAGGCAACACCTAATTCTTCATTCATGTCATCGTCTTCCGTAGTAATCTGCAAACGCTGATTTCTCTTCATGGAGCGAAGTCCGTTGTCTGCAAAACGAAAGGCGGTACCGTCCGATTCCCTGAGTTGATTCTGGAATAATTCAATGGGGCCAATGCCCACCGAGAGCCTGAGTTCAGACCTGATCTGTAATTCGATATGGGTTTTGTAGCGAAATTTACATGCCAGCAATATAAGGGAACGTAGTGCAGAATGAGGTACAGCAGTAAGACAGAGAAACTCATCCATCCGGATGATTTCATAGACAAGCTTGCTCTCCTGGCCGTTCTCGTAGTTTACCTCTTTGAAAGAGTCCCTGATTATATCAGGTACCTGCCCAAGCTGTTCCTGGGAGATCTTTCTGCTTTCTGCAATTTCACCTGAAATTACAGCATAAATTTTATCTGACATAACGAAGCAATTAAAAAAATATATTTATACCAGCCATATATTACAAAAAGAGGCAGAAAGCAAAGATATAACAAAAAAACATTATAATCCAAACCATAATTAAAAATATGCATAATTTACCGTAATTTCATGGGCAGATAAGCCTGTATACAGGCGGGCAGTCATTTCATGCAGCCTGGAATTATCAATGGTGTCAGTTGGCAGGAGGATTATGACTTCAAAAAATACCCCTGTTCACGCTTCTGATAATTTGATTAATTGACTAACTTGCCTGTTACACAAAAGAGCGTGCATTATGAAAACTTCAGGAATCGGTTTATGTCTGGCGGCAGGAATATGGTTTACCTGTCCGGCACTTTATTCACAATCGACAGGAGAATTGACGAACCAGATAAAGGAGCGGATAACACACTATTTTACGGAAAAGCCCCATGACAATATTTATGTGCACACCGACCGGTCGGTATATTTCGCTGGAGAGTATATCCTGTTTCAAACCACCGTTACCGATGCGGCAAACCTGCGGCCATCGGTCAGATCAGATAACAGTGTACTGGTTCTGATGGATACGGAAGGACGGGAAATTGTGAGCACTACGGTCAGGATATCGGAAGGACAAGCGGGGGGTAGTTTTAAGATTCCTGAAGATTTGCGACCGGGAAATTACAGTCTCATAGGATATGTTATGAAGGATAACCAGGTTACCGCGAACAAGGTGTACAATAAGCTGTTGGTAATCCTTGATCCCGGAGATCAGCTTATGATTGACTTTGTATTTGATAAGGATACTTATACTGACGGCGATCCCTATAAACTGACCATAAACAGTTATGGAAAAAACGGGAGTGAATTGAAGGGGGTGAATTTGGCCTATGCAATAAGCACAGATGCAACATTATTGTCAAAAGGTGAAGGTAAGAGTTCCAGGGATGGTACTTATACAATTGAAGGTGTGGTACCGGGAGATTCAGATGGATTGGTGGTGATTGATATCCATGCAGAAAGAAGGAAATCGGAGCAGCATATGACATTACAGGTGCCTCAAAAGGAGCGGGTGTTGAAGGAAGCAGGCGGGGACAAGGGGCCGGTAAAATTCCTGGTGCGGGAGCTTACCGGTAGTCAGCTGAAGATGTCTGCCGATTATACTGGTTCTGCGTTGGCTGATGAGACCAGGGTGGTCGTCGGATTGTTCAGAAAAGGGTTGTTATACTGGTCGGCACCAGGGACCCTGAAGCAGGTCAGAGAGTTTTCAGTGCCGGTATCCAGGATTCCATCCGGAATACTTAATGTGGTAATGTTTGCTGAAGATGGAAGTCTGCTGACCGAAAGCATGGTCTTTTATGAGCGGGAGGATCAACCCGAAATTGATTTGACATTTGACAAAGCGGTATATGGCAGAAGGGAGCTAGTAAGTGCAACGGTGGAATTAACAGGAGCGCCGGCCGGGGATGATTCCGAAGTATTGCTGACAGCATCTGTGGTGCCGAAAGAGATGGTACCGGTGGATGAACTGCTGATGGATGATTATATGTTGATTGATGTTGACCTTCAGCAAGACACCAGGGTGTTGTTGGCCGGCGCGGAAGGAGCGGAACGTGAGGCAGTGATAAACATGATGATGGAACGGTATGACAGGAATGGTTACAGCTGGGATTACCTGACAGGGGATTCTGATATACCGGGGTCAGGTGAACCGGATGTAGTTTCCGGTGAAATAGCAGGAAACCGGTTATTTCCGGAAGGTTTCAGGGCAGCCAGGATGGCAGATTTTGCCTTGGGCATTACTGATAAAAGGCATCCGGATGCCGATCAGTTGAATTACAAACTTCAGCTTGAAAACGGTGTAGCAATTTTGGATGTTTTACGAAGTATGAAGCCCTATACGATGATGGGCAATCGAATCATTTTTTCCGGGGGCACTAATTCCATTCAGAATCAGCAGGGGGCATTGATTGTGATTGACAATACCCCCATGGGAGAAGATGCCTCCATTCTAAGCACCATTCCCCCATCCCAGGTTGAATCCATTTTTGTATCATCCGATCCGGGGGATATGCACCGGTATACCGGCCTGAATGTGGTGGGTATCATTGAGATCACCATGAAAGGGTATACACCTGGTTCAAGGTATGACGAGCGTGATTCGAGGGATCAGCTGGTTAGTGATAGCTATGGAAGGTACCTGCCCGGGTATCCCGATTATAGTCTTGAGCATGATCTACAGTCGGTTCAGAGCGACTACCGGAGACTCCTTTTCTGGAAGCCAGACCTTACATTGAACGAAGAAAACCTTGCAGTACTGGAGTTTTACACCTCCGATATGAAAGGCGACTATGTGGTTGTTATTCAGGGGATGGTTGGCGTACACCCTGTTTCGATGATAGGTGAATTTCAGGTTAGGTAGTGGCTGTCCATGAAGTATATTGTTTAGGCTGCCCGCTTATTGATGCGGAAGAACCTGGCCTTTGCTTCTGCGGGAAATTTAATTTTCCCCAGGATAGCAGCGATCCCGATCCCGCTGATCATCTGCCATATTCCCCACCAGGCTGCCATGAAGGCCATGCCCCCGTTTGCATTAAACAATCTTGGGTTGAAGATTAGTACCAGGGCGAGGCCCGAGTTCTGTATTCCGGTTTCTATACTCAGGGTTCTTCGGTCGGGAATGGAGGTTTTTGCTAAGGTTCCCACCAGGTATCCTGTGAGGAGCGTCTGGGAATTCAGAAAAAGTACGATCACACCTATGGGAAGTATATAACCCGGTATATATTCCAGGTTGGCCCAGAGTGCCCCAACGATAAATGTCATATACAAAAAGATAGAGATAATTTTAACCGTTTTCAGGTAACGGCCGGATAATGCCGGGAAATAGTGAGCAAAAACCATTCCGGCAACCAGGGGAAGACCGAGCAGTAAAAATACAATTTTGGCCATCTCCAGGAAATCGATTTCGATAGGGATGTTCAGGTCACCACCACTGGCATAGAAGTTTACATATCTTCCGCCCCAGAAGGCGAAATTTAAGGGGGTAAGAAAAGAGGCGGCCAGTGTGGCGAAAGCTGTGAGACTTACCGACAACTCAATGTTTGCCTTTGCAAGCGCTGAGATGAAATTTGAAATGTTACCTCCCGGACAAGCCGAGATAAGGATCATACCCATGGCAACTGATGGCGGTGGATTAAGCAGCATGACCAGCACAAACGTCAGAGCCGGCAATAGGAGGAATTGAGAAAATATTCCCAGGAGTGCCGGTTTGGGGTTTTTAAATAGTTTTTTAAAATTGGAAATTTTAATTTCCAGGGCCACACCAAACATGATACAGGCAAGTGTTATATTCATGTACAGCAAGCCTCCATCACTGAAATTCAGACGAATATCGTCGATACCGGATAGCATTTCAAACATAATTCTCAATTTTTAGGTTGAACAATATACATTTTTTTTTAGCATTTCAGTGGCGAAATTGCCGGGCCATTTTCAAGAAACAAGCAAAAATATTTATCTTAGGTGGCTTATCAACCTGTATGGAAACCTAATAATTTATGGAAACAGGAGGGAATGGCAGCAGTGTGATGCGCGTATTGGTAACCGGTGCCGACGGGATGTTGGGCAACAATATAGTACGTGAACTTCTGGCAAGGGGACACGAGGTACACTGTTTTATCGAAGATGGCCACAACGGGGATACCCTGAAAGAATTGCCGGTTAAAATAACCCGGGGAGATATTTGCAGTGAATCGGACCTGCTGCCCCTTTTCATCGGGAATGATTACCTGATCCATACAGCCGGGCTGACCGCCATGTGGCCCGCCAGGTCGGAAGCTGTCTGGAAGGTCAATGTGGAGGCTGTTAAACTGCTTGTGAAACTTTCCAGGGAACATGGCATCAAACGATTTGTACATATCGGTACGGCAACCTCCTTTGGTCATGGAACTTTGGATGCACCGGGAAACGAAGAAACTCCCTACAGCAACCATGTTTTCAGGCTCGACTACCAGGACTCCAAATATAATGCCCAGGTATACCTGCTGGAGGAATTCCGGAAAACCGGATTTCCGGTGATCATACTTAATCCGACCTTCATGCTCGGCAAGTACGACAACGGCAAAAGCTCCAATAAAATGGTGCTGTATATCTACAAAGGGAATGTGCCGGGGTATAGTCCGGGTGGTAAAAACTACGTGCATGTGAAAGATGTGGCCTATGCTGCTGTGAATGCATTGTACCTGGGTACCGTTGGAGATTGTTATATCGCGGGCGGGAGAAATATGACCTACCAGGAATCTTTCAGGCTGATAGCTGAGACCCTGGATGTGCGGATTCCCAATCGCAGGTTCCCCAGGTTTTTGTCAATAACTTTAGGAATCCTGCAATCGGTGATTGCCACGGTAACAAAACATCCCCCGGCAATATCGTACCGGATGGCACGCATTGGATGCGAAGGATGTTACTATACTTCTGACAAGGCCATCAGGGAATTGGAAATGCCGCAAACGCCACTTGAGGACGGGATTCGTGAATCGATTGAGTGGTTCAGGGAAAGGGGGATGAC
>JBBDIE010000142.1:0-2805 GCA_040880545.1 Bacteroidales bacterium
TTCTGCATTCTCCTGTATTTTGTCTTCTTAGGTTGTAACATTACCTTAAAATATTACTGAGTTATCTTCAATTCTGGTTTTTCTCCGGGGAAAATTTGTCCCTTCTCCCTGCTATTTTCTTTTATTTCTGAATCCGCCGCCGGTTCCGCCGCTTTTGGGTTTTACATTCTTCGCTCCGATATTGGGTGAAAGGTCCCTTTTACCAAACACTTCACCGTTACATATCCAGACTTTGATACCCACAACACCCACTTTGGTATGTGCTTCAGCCAACGCGTAATCGATATCGGCACGCAACGTGTGCAACGGAATTCTTCCATCCTTATAATTTTCCGACCTGGCCATTTCGGCACCACCCAAACGACCGCTGATCTGTGCCTTAATTCCTTCGGCTCCCATGCGCATGGTTGATGCGATGGCCATTTTAATGGCGCGCCGGTAAGAGACCTTTCCTTCCAGTTGCCTTGCAATGTTATTGGCAACGATGGTGGCATCCAGTTCCGGACGTTTCACCTCGAAAATATTGATCTGCACCTCTTTATTGGTAATTTTTTTCAATTCCTCCTTCAGCTTATCGACCTCCTGTCCACCTTTACCAATAATAATCCCTGGCCGCGCAGTATTCACGGTAACGGTTATCAGCTTCAGTGTTCTCTCGATGATGATCTTTGAGATACTGGCTTTTGCAAGACGGGCATTCAGATATTCCCTGATCTTGTGGTCTTCAACAAGCTTGGTTGAATAATCTTTTCCACCAAACCAGTTGGAGTCCCAACCTTTGATAATACCTAACCGGTTACCTATTGGATTTACTTTTTGTCCCATTTATATTATTTTTCTTGAGATTCAACTTTTTCAGCCACTTGCCGGCTGCCGAGTACAATCGTAACATGGTTTGAACGCTTTTTGATCCTGTGGGCCCGGCCCTGTGGTGCGGGTTGAATTCTTTTCAAAGTACGCGACTGGTCAACAAACGCTTCTTTCACGATCAGGTGACTTTCCTCGATACGTACACCTTCGTTTTTAATCTGCCAGTTAGCAACTGCTGAAAGCAACAGCTTCTCAACTTTCCGCGAAGCTTCCTTCTGGCTGTACCTGAGCATGTCGAGTGCTTTATTCACTTCCACACCCTTGATCATATCGGTAACGAGCCTCATTTTACGCGGTGATGTAGGACAATTCCTCAATACGGCATTGTAATGGCTCTTTTTCGCCTCCTTGTTCTGCTCGGCTCTGGTTCTTTTTCTGGCACCCATTTTATAAGGTATTTAATATATTTTTATTTCTGTTTTCCACCATGACCCCTGAACAGGCGGGTTGGAGCGAATTCTCCAAGTTTGTGTCCTACCATATTTTCAGTGATATACACGGGGATGAATTTATTTCCGTTATGAACAGCAATCGTATGACCAACAAAATCCGGGGAGATTACTGATCGTCTGGACCATGTTTTCAGCACTGATTTCTTTCCTGCATCATTCATGTTCAGGATACGTTTCTCCAGCTTGAAATCTATAAATGGACCTTTTTTAAGTGAACGGCTCATGTGTTATTATTTTTTGGATTTTCTCTTCTCGATGATATACTTATTGGATTGCTTCTTTTTGGACCTGGTTTTAAATCCTTTGGCAATCACACCGTTTCTGGATCTCGGATGTCCTCCTGAGGCACGGCCCTCGCCACCACCCATAGGGTGATCCACCGGGTTCATTGCCACACCACGAACCCGCGGACGTCTTCCAAGCCAGCGGCTTCTTCCTGCTTTTCCTGAATTTGACAGTCCATGGTCCTTATTGGACAATTCACCAACCGTTGCACGGCAAGTTACCAGGATCATCCGGGTTTCCCCGCTGGGCAGTTTCACGATGGCATATTTACCATCACGTGATGTCAGCGTTGCCGATGCACCTGCGCTACGAACGATCTTGCCTCCCTGTCCCGGCTTCAATTCAATATTATGAATGTTTGTCCCCAGGGGAATTTTTGAAAGAGGAAGGGTATTTCCGGTTTCAGGCGGACACTTCTCGCCCGACTGAACTGTATCGCCCACTTTCAGTTTTTCTGGAGCCAGAATATATCTTTTCTCTCCATCTTCATAGACCAGCAATGCAATATATGCCGACCTGTTTGGATCGTACTCGATGGTCTTCACCCGGGCGTTCATATCGTCTTTGTTCCTTTTAAAGTCAATCAGACGGTATCTTTTCTTATGTCCCCCACCGATGTTGCGGGTAGTCATACGACCCTGGTTGTTTCGTCCACCTGACCGCTTCATTGGTTTGATCAGCGACTTCTCTGGTGTTGAAGTTGTGACCTCCTCAAAGGAAGGGATCAGTTTTGTTCTTTGTCCTGGTGTTACAGGTTTATACTTCTTTACTGGCATAATTTCCTAAATATTGCTGTAAAAATCAATTGCTTCGCCCTCTGCAACAGTAACTACCGCCTTTTTGTATGCATTTGTTTTCCCGGTTGTAACGCCCGACCTGGTAAACCTGGTTTTCACCTTGCCACCATAGCGCATGGTATTCACATCCACAACGGTCACTTCATACAACTCCTCCACTGCCTCTTTGATCTGCAGTTTGTTGGCGTTATTTTCGACTACAAACCCGTACCGGTTGAATTTCTCTCCCAGGGCTGTCATCTTTTCTGTTACTATTGGCTTCAATAAAATATTCATGACCTTATTCTAAATCAGATTTCTTATGCTTTTTTTTGCAAAACATCAAGTGAACTCTCAGCAAATAACAGGGCGGAGGCGTTCATGATGTCGTAAGTTGTTAACTCTGAAACCGTTACGACCTT
>JBBDIE010000143.1:0-2793 GCA_040880545.1 Bacteroidales bacterium
ATTGCCATTGGAACCATGGTCGATCTGGGGGTGATCCTGTCGGAAAACATCATCAAACATCTTGATGAGGCTCCGCCGGGACAAAAACTGATAAATACCATATATAACGGAGCTTCAGAGGTTAGTTCAGCCATTCTCACTGCTGTATCAACAACCATTGTGAGCTTTATCCCGGTGTTTACCATGCAGGCGGCAGAGGGTAAACTGTTTGGTCCGCTGGCATTCACGAAAACCTTTGCCCTGGTTGCGGCACTCATCGTCTCCCTGTTTATATTACCGGCCCTGGCCCACTGGTTTTTCGGGTTCCGGATTAAGAGTGAAAAATTCAAAAAATGGCTCAACTACAGCCTGATCCCCGTGGGAATTATTTTCCTGGTCTTCGGCCATACCTGGGGAGGAATGATGTTGCTGGCCTTTGGAGCTGCAGGAACCATGAAGGCTTATCGCTCCGGTAATTCAATAAATCCTGAAGATGAAGAATCTTCAGAGATACAACCTATTGGAAATTCACCTTCTCAAAAACTTAAATCGGCAGGACAATGGATCATAGATCACATCGAAGTGGTTATTGTGATCATTGGGGTTATTTGGTTACTGGCAAAATACTGGCTTCCGCTGGGTGCCGGCAAGAGCCTGCTTCTCAATGTTACATTCGTTGCATTACTGCTGGTGATCATATTGGGTGCTTTCAAATTATTGGAACACTTCTATAAACCGATTCTCCGGTGGTGCCTGAATCATAAAGTGGCCTTTCTTTCAATCCCGGCATTTTTAATACTGTTGGGCGCCATCACATGGATGGGCTTTAATACCATCTTTGGTTTCGTGGCCAAAGGTTTTGATGCCGTTGGAGTGGATCTCAGGCCAACAAAAGTATGGTCTGCAATGACACACACATTTCCTGGAATGGGAAAGGAATTTATGCCCTCATTGAATGAAGGAAGTTTCCTGTTGATGCCCACTTCCATGCCACATTCAGGTGTAGAATACAACAAAAAAGTGCTGGGACAACTGGATATGTTATTATCTAATATCCCCGAAGTGGAACTTGCAGTTGGGAAATTGGGCAGAGTGGAATCTGCCCTGGACCCTGCTCCGATCTCCATGTACGAAAATGTCATCAATTACCGCCCGGAATATATGCTTAATGAAAAAGGTCACCGAACCCGGTTTAAGGTGGACAGGAATGACCGCTTCATTCTGAATACGGGAGATACCCTTTCCAATGAAGAGGCCTTAAACAGGGGTGTAACTAAAGAAGAACTGATACCCGATTCCAAAGGCAGCTATTTCCGGAACTGGCGGCCACACGTTAAATCACCGGATGATATCTGGGATGAAATAATAAAAGTCTCGCGGATCCCGGGAGTAACTTCTGCCCCTAAACTGCAACCCATTGAAACGAGACTTGTAATGCTTCAGACCGGTATGCGTGCCCCCATGGGTATCAAGGTATACGGTCCTAATCTGAAAACCATCGAGGAATTTGGAATGAAGTTGGAAGATATCCTCAAAGAGGTGCCTTCTGTAAAGGCTGAAGCAGTATTTGCCGACAGGATCGTCGGAAAACCTTACTTGCATCTCAATATCAACAGGGATGAAATTTCCCGGTATGGCTTAAGTATTGAAGATGTACAGCAAACCATTGAAACGGCTATCGGGGGAATGAAGATTACCTCCACTGTAGAAGGTCGTGAACGGTTCCCCGTTCGGGTGCGCTATCCGCGTGAACTGCGCGACGACCCTGAATCGATCGGAATGATCCTGATGCCTACACCCACAGGAGCACAGATCCCAATCAGCCAGATCGTGGATATTGAATACATGCGCGGTCCCCAGGCTATCAAAAGTGAGGAGACCTTCCTGGTAGGATATGTACTCTTTGATAAACGGGATGGCTTTTCTGAAGTGGGCGTTGTAAACGATGCACAAGCGGCCATCCTCGATAGGGTTGACTCGGGAGAATTGGATATACCCGCCGGTGTCAGCTATAAATTTTCAGGAAGCTATGAAAACCAGGTGCGGGCTGAGAAACGCCTCTCTATCATTGTTCCCCTTGTTCTTGCCCTGGTCTTTCTGATCCTGTACTTCCAGTTTAAGTCCGTAACCACTTCACTGATGGTCTTCTCCGGTATCGCCATGGCCTTCACAGGTGGTTTCCTGATGCTCTGGCTGTACGGCCAGGGATGGTTTGTGGATTTCAATATATTCGGAACCAATATGAGGGAGCTGTTCCAGATGCATACCATCAACCTGAGTGTGGCAGTCTGGGTAGGGTTTATCGCTCTCTTCGGAATTGCAACCGATAATGGTGTACTCATGGCAACATACCTCGACCAGAGTTTCGCCAGAAATAAAACCGATAACCTGAAAGGCATCAGGGCAGCGGTGGTGGAAGCTGGTCAGCGACGGATCAAACCGGCCGTAATGACCTCTGCCACAACAATTATCGCATTGCTTCCCATACTTACATCAACGGGCCGTGGTGCTGATATCATGATTCCCATGGCTATCCCGGCATTCGGAGGAATGATTTTCGCAGCTATAACCTTTTTTATTGTTCCGGTGCTCTACAGCTATCGTGAAGAAAGAAAACTAAAAAACAATCAATCATGAAGTTAATCATACAATTAATAACCATATTGATCCTGGGAGGTGGTGTGGCATATGCCCAGACCCTGGATGACTATTTCAAAATAGCTGCTGAAAATAACCCTGGAATACAGTCTAAATACAAGGAGTTTGAAGCAGCCCTGGAAAAAATACCCCAGGTGAGCAGCCTTACCGACCCAC
>JBBDIE010000144.1:0-2779 GCA_040880545.1 Bacteroidales bacterium
AAATATTCGTAAATTCAAGATTCAAACAAACTAAAACGATGGCAAAAGGAGCGCCAGCCTTCCTATCGTCGGGGACACATACTACTCATACCGCCAATCTGTTATGATTACACCTACAAAAGAACATATAATAATTTTTCAGTTATTAAAGGGTGAATTGGATGGTTTGCCTGAAGGGACTGATGCGGATCTGTTGCTGATGCTGTTTCAGCGTCACAGGTTGTTGCCTTTATCTGAGGAGGTACGCGAGCGGTTGCCGGAGCAACAAAGGAAGGACTGGAAATCTGTGGTTCAGCGGAAGACGATGCGTTCGTTACAGTTGTCGGCGGAGACCATTGAGCTGATCAGGGTACTGAAGGAAGCGGGGATCAGGGCGGTTCCACTGAAAGGCCCGGTGTTGGCGGTTAGTCTGTATGAGGATGTGGGGAGCCGTCATTTCAATGATGTGGATATTTTAATTGACAGGGCAGACCTGGAGAGGGCCAGGGCAGTGTTGTTGAAACATAATTATGATCAATCGTACCCCAAACCACTCAACCGGAGGCAGGAAAAAATTTATACTACCTACAAAAAGGATATCGGGCTGTTGAACAGGGAGAAGGGAATTTTTCTTGAATTGCATTACGGGATCTATGTTCATGAACTTCTGCGGAGAGGCAATGAGCGGGCCATATTGAATTCGACGGAAAAAATTGAGATCCACAATGAAACTGTGGAGGTGCTGGACAGGGAAACCACCTTTATGTATTTAGTATATCATGGCTGCCTGCACCAGTATTTCAGGTTGTTCTGGCTCAGGGATGTGGCGGAATGTCTGAAACGATGGGATCTGGATCACCAGGGGATTCTGGAGAGAATGACAGAATTGGGACTGGGCAGGATGCTGGGAACAAGCCTTTTACTGGTGGAGCATTATTTTCCGGTTCAGGTGCCGGAAAAATACAGGGAACTGATTGCTGAAAACAGGGCGGTTAAGCGGTTGGTGGAGATAGCCCATGACAGGATTGTGGGAACAGAAACGGGAACGTTGCGGATGAAACTTCTACGGCATGAATTTTTGTTCCGGCTAAAACCGGGTTTACGGTATAAACGGGCTGTGTTATGGAGTATTTTCCAGCGGTGGAGGATCCGTCTCTTTATGGATGGGCATTAGCGATTGGTGTAAAATATTTTGGGATGTGATATGACTTTTCGGGAGGATATTGCAAAGTAAAGATATGCAGGTGACATTAATAAAAGTCTGTTAATTATTGGATCTGGAGGCTTTCACATGACTCATAATCCCGATCGCTTCACCGGGTTCTCCTTTTTTAAAGGTGATGACAATGTTATAGGGCCCGGTTTTGTTACAGAGAAACTGGATGGGGTTATAATCTGTGTCAGCGTCTTCATTGTACGAACTGAGGAGCAGCCGGTTGCTGTCGTAGATGCGGATCACCGCTTCACCCTGCTTGTTACAGAGATTGAAACGGTAGATGTTGTTTCCCCTGAGTACCACCGCCTGCCTGAACATGGGGGGCCTTTCTCCTTCGGTCGCTTCTGGCAGTTCCACATGAAAATCCTTCAGATAGATGGCAGAGGGACCCGCCTTTGAGGCGCAATCCATTACCTCATCGGGGGTGTCCTGTGGTAAAAATGCAGTTATGGAAACCAACACCACAAATATCAGTATATTGTATATTGCTCTCATGGATTCAGATATTTAGATGTTTGTTGCGAATTTCTTCGGTAATCTCAATGATATCTGAAAGCGTTTTGTCCGACAGATCCATGGTCGTGGTTTCATTCTGTATAACCATCAGCATTCCATCAACTTCAACTGTTTCCGGTTCCCCGATCTTGTAAGTAATTTTCACCTTATCAAACCGTTTTCTGATCTGCAGATAATCTTCATACAGGTTGTTGAAATTCGGATCCGTTTTGTACCGTTGCATGATGATCAGCAGGTCACTCAAAATATGTTTCTGTTCCCCGATCATGGTACGTATCTCATCAGCTTCCGACTGTTTGTATGCCTGGGTTGCCAGGTACAATCCTTCGATCCAGACACCGGCAACCATCATCGTAGCCAGACTACCCCGGTCGTTACTTCGCAGGTGATCAAGCTTCCTGTTGAAGCTGTTCATGGACACAAAAAGAAGTGAATCTGTGTTGTTATCACGACTGGCCAGCCTCTCCAGCTTCTTAAAATTGAAAAATTCTTCCAGATCCAGGGTTACAGTAATGTCGCGGATGGCCTCCAGGTGGCTTATGGACGATCCCGACATGTTATAAATGATAAAGTATCCAAGGTTTGAGTTCAAAATTCCCAGTTTATAGGCCAGATCAAATCCGGATACAGTATCGTTCATTTTTTCAGGATGTGACAAGTATGCGGCTGAGAACGGGACCTGCAATTCATTCAGCAGTAATGCAACTTCGATGGGAGAACCTATGTTCCCGATCACCTCATTCATTGCCTCTTCCGGAATACTCAACGCTTCAGGATCCATTCCGGAATAATTACTTCCCGGGACTTCCTTTCTGCTGTTTCCACAAGATGAACAGAATACGACAACCAGGAACAGAGCAATATATTTTAAGTTCATATTGGTCGATTGTTTGGATCAAATTTAGGTAAATTCAGGAAACCATCAATTGGTTTTTATTAACTAGTCTGTCAACAGAGTAACATGACCTGATCATAAAATTCCTTCCTCGAAAGTCACTACGGAGGACATAAAATTATTTGATTTTAATTATTAATTGACTCTAACTCCAAGTACTCCAAGTACTCCAA
>JBBDIE010000145.1:0-17142 GCA_040880545.1 Bacteroidales bacterium
GGGTAAACAGAATATTGGCAAGTTTGCTCATCCCGTAAGCCAACCATTTCCTGTATTTTTTCTCCCAGTGGATATCATCGAACCTTATGTTTCCAATTATATGGGCGGAACTCGATACATTTACAACCCTGGAATCCTTGGTTTCCCTGAGCAAACTGAATAGTTGACCGGTTAGTGCAAAATGGCCCAGATGGTTAACTCCGAACTGCATTTCAAATCCGTCTTTTGTGCGCCTTAATGGAATAGCCATTAATCCGGCATTGTTTATCAACAGGTCCAACTGCCTGTACTCACGCAAAAATAATTCCGCAAAAATACGTACGGAAGTCAGATCCGCCAGGTCAAGTTCCATGACCCTTAGACTGGCATCCGGGTTGCATTTCAGTAACTCCTTCCTTGCATCATCTGCCTTGCCGCTATTCCTGCAGGCCATGATCACCTCGCATCCTTTATCACTTATTATTTTCGTTGTGATGAGTCCCAATCCGCTGTTGGCTCCCGTAACGATGGCGACTTTCCCTGTCATTGATGGAATATCCCCCATGGTCCACTTTCCCATATAATTCGAATTTTGCCGCAATCTACTCAATATTCTTAACGCAAAAATTTAAAATAAATGATTTCAGATAGGGTATTTCGTTATTTATGCATCTTACCATTAAAGCGGGTCAATTCGACCTGGAAAACAATAAAAATAAATCATACAACTATGAAACGCACGAAGAGATTTACAACAGTACTGGCCATCATGGTAATTACGGCCATGCAGGCTTACGCCGTATACCTGCCCGTAAAGGATGATGAGGATAAAACTGATACTACCAATTACATTGTCTTCACCGGAAAAGTCATGGATGCTGCTGAAAATAGCCCGCTGCCTTTCGCAACCGTCGAAGGTGAAGGGTTGAATATTGCCACTGTAAGCAACATCGATGGCGATTTTACACTGAAGGTCCCCAGAGATGTGCAGATAAGCAACATCAAGATATCGTATGTCGGACATAAAAATACAGTCGTTCCTGTACAAAAATTCAGAAATCTCAATAACCATGTGATTGAGCTTGAACCAAGTCCGGTGAACCTGCAGGAAGTCACCATCAGATCTGAAAATGCCGAGGACCTGATTGCTGATATCCTGCGGAATATCCGCAAAAATTACAGCAACAAAGAGATGATGATGACCGCATTCTACAGGGAAACCATCAGTAAAAGAAGAAACTATGTTTCTATTTCTGAAGCGGTGATCGATATCTATAAATCTGCTTACAACACCGATTTCGGTTTCGATATGGCGAAACTGATCCAGGGAAGGAAAAGTGCAGATGTGGAAAAAATGGATACCATCCTGTTCAAAGTACAGGGAGGTCCTGTTACAACACTACTGCTGGATATTGTTAAAAATCCACATCTTCTGCTATCAGAAGAATATAAGAAAGTTTACAATTTCAGGATCACCGGAATTATTTCATTAAACGACAGATTACACTATATAATATCATTCAATCAGCGAAAAAATGTAACTAATCCATACTACAATGGAAAACTTTATGTGGATGTGGACAAACTGGCGATTACTGAAGCTGAGTTTGAATTGAACATGGTCAATGATATTGAAGTGGCAAGCATGTTTATCCGGAAAAAGCCTGCGGGCATGACAGTTATACCTGAGAAAGCAGTATACAAGGCTAAATATACAATTGAGGATGACAATACCTGGTATTTCAGCTATGCTCGTGCGGAAGTTAAATTTGATGTGAAATGGGATAAAAAGCTTTTCAAAACTTCCTATTCCACCATGTCTGAAATTGCCATTACCGACAGAAATGACAAGCCTGCTGAGAAATTTACCCTGAAAGAAAGATACAAACGGTCACAGGTTCTGGATGAGTTGGTATATGTCTTTTTCGATCAGGATTTCTGGGGAGAATATAACGTAATAGAACCCGACCAGAGCATTGAGTCTGCCATCAGGAGGTTGAATAAGAAGTTCCTGAGAAATTCAGATGAAGAAACCACACCATAAAGTTTTATGTTCATAGGTAAGACCATGAAAGTGCTGCCTGAAATTTTGTAAATTTGTTTTCCAGGTAATATATTCAATCAAGACAATTCAGGCAGCACTTTTAATCAGTAAGTACCAGGCAATGAATATCAGGGAGACCAGCCGTCTTAATAAAGTCAAAAGTAGTGACGTGAAAGCGTTCGAAGAACTGTTTCATCAGTTCTACCCTGGTATGTGCAGTTACGCGGAAAGTCTGGTTAATCAATCATCTGTGGCAGAAGAGATCGTACAGGATGTTTTTTATAATATCTGGAAAAACCGTTACGAACTCAAAATACACAGCAGCTGGCAAAGTTACCTCTTCAGGTCAGTGTTCAATAATTCGATGATGCACCTAAGAAGATCAAGAAGAGAACAACCGCTTGATGAACAATGGGCAGAGAGCCAGCTTACAGCCACGGAGCAGCCATCTGAAGAGATGGATGCAAAAGAACTGAATGCGGTACTTATTTATACCCTCCAGGGTTTGCCGGACAGGACCCAGGAGATTTTTAAACTAAGCAGGTTTGAAGGAATGAAGTATAGGGAGATCGCTGAAAAGCTCTCTGTTTCAGTGAAAACTGTGGAGTCTAACATGGGAAAAGCGCTCAGGGCACTACGCTCTTCAATTGACCAATTCAGTAAAACTGCCTGATCATGAAAAGAAATAAAAAATACTGGAACGATATCGCCGGTTATATTTCCGGCGAAATGAATCCCGAAGAGGCCGGGATGTTCCTCGAGGAGGTAAAACAGGACCATCAAATGAAAAATGATTACGAACTGATGAAAAAGAGCTGGAATGATTTCAATTCCAATCCGGAAGAAAAATACAGGGATACGGGTATAGCCTGGAACAAACTGCATGAGAGACTGATGATCGATGGACAACTGGATGAGCAACCTCCTGTGATTCGTATGAACAAGGTGGCATACACAATACGTATTGCAGCTATCATTCTTCTTATACTGGCTGTGGGTGTCCCGGCAGTATATTATTCTGTGACCAGGTTCGGGACTACGAAAGATATCATGGAATATTCCGCCAGGGACGGGATCCTCACAGTGGACCTCCCGGATGGCAGCAGGGTATTTCTAAACAAAGATGCAAACCTGGTATTTAAAGAGTCCTATGAATTACAAAGAGATGTTACACTCAAAGGGGAAGGATATTTTGACGTGATGGAGGACCCCGCTCGGCCATTCACAGTAAATACCGGAAAAGTGGTTGTAACCGTCCTGGGAACTTCCTTCAATATCAAGGAATCGGATAAGGATAATACCGAGGTGTTTGTTGAGCAGGGGAAAGTCAGAATGGAACTTAAAAATGGCAGGAATTCGGTAACCCTTGTTCCTGGACAATTGGGAAAAGCAAACGGAGACCTTGTTGCTACGGTGCAGGAAAACCAGAACTATCTGTCATGGAAAACCAAAGACTTTAAATTCGTGGATGAGCCCGTTGAAAATATACTGGGTGTGCTGGAGGAAGCCTATCATGTGGAAGTTCGGAGTGAGGATATGTCCGTGTCCGATATGCGGCTAACCACCTCCTACAGCGACCAGTCATTTGACGCCATACTTTCCACCATTTGCGCAGCGTTAAATATGCAATACCATAAAGACGGTAAAGTTTATATATTGCAACCAAATTAACAATGCATTGATTTGAACACAAACAGGAGATATCTGCAAATTCTACTGCTTTTCATACTCCTTGTTGTGCCAGTAAACCATCTTATTTCCCAGGAACCTGAAGATATAAAAGTTACCATTCGCTCGGTGAATAAACCGCTGCATGAAGTTCTTGATGATCTTACCTCCCAGTGTGGTTACAACTTCACATTCGACTCCAGACTCACAGACAGCAGAAGGCGCATCAACCTCAACCTTAAAGAAATAACAATAAACGAGGCGATCGATACCATCTTCAGGAATCCTGACCTCACCTTCCGTGTAATCCACAGAAACATTGTGATTTTTCCAAAAACCATCCGGGAAGATACAACCAACACGGATACCACCGCCGGAACTCCCGGCATACTTTCAGTGGGCGGATCAATCATTGACCAGCAATCAGGAAAACCGCTGCCTTTTGCTACCATAGCCGTAATGGGAACTTACTACGGTACAGTCTCGAACACCGATGGCAGTTTTATGCTCCGAATCCCGGACACAATCCGTCAGCCTATCCTGGTATCCTCCTATATCGGATACAAAAACCGGTATATCCCCGTAAGCTTTGATTCGGAGGACCAGGTGGAGATCAGTATGCACAAAACTATTATCTCGCTCCAGGAAGTCATCATCCGCTACCAGGATCCGGTGAGCCTGCTCACTGCCTCCATCGGCAGGTTTCATGAGAATTATATGAATGAACCTGCAGGAATGCAGGCGTATTACAGGGAAAGGGTAAGAAAGGATGATAAGTCGATGATCTTTTCTGAAGCAGTAGTGGAGATAGCAAAAGCTCCTTATAACAACCCCCTGGCCAATGAGAGAACCCGTTTGCTGAAAGGGCGGAAGATCACCAATATTGAAAACCAGGACACCGTAGTATTTAAGATCCGGTCCGGATTGATTACCATGCTGCAACTGGATATCATCAGGAATCCTCCCGGATTTCTCTTACCCGATTTTCCAGCTGTTTACGATTTTCAATATTCCGATGTGGTCTCATTCAAGGATAAGCTGGTCTATGTGATTTCATTCAAACAGAAAGAAAACGTGGACGAAACACTGTTCAGAGGAGAGTTGTATATCGACCGGGAATCCCTTGCCATCATCGCGGCGGATTTTGAATACGACCCTGTAAGGCTGGGCCGGGAAGAAAGTATGTTTGTTGCAAAAAAAAGCAGGGGTGTTAATATCCGCCCCCTGACTGCAAAATACCACGTGGAATATCAATATGACAGCAGTCGTTACCATCTCGCCCAGGTACAGGGAGAGGTGAAATTCAAGGTAAGAAAAAGAAGGCAATGGATCGCTTCCAGGTACCAGATCAATCTGGACCTGGTCATTACCAATACAGATCCGGGGAACCCCCCCAGGATCAGATCCGGTGAACAACTCAAACCGGCAACGATTATTTCCGATCAGGTTTTTGTTTATGATGCTAAATTCTGGGGCGAATACAATACCATTGCCCCGGAAGCCACCCTTACCGAAGCTTTGAAAAATATTGAGAAATCGTTACTGGAGATTCAGCCTGGCATTAACGCTTCAAACATAGCAGGTGAAGACTGAAGCAAGGCATGTGATGACTGTTTTGAAGTCGGGCATAACGCATCTATGGACGTTTTCTTGCAAGCACAAAAAAATATTAATTAGATGTGTATTATTCGACGAATTTAGGAAATTATTGTTAAAATTGTTCCCCACATGCTTTAACTGAATCTAATCTAACAGCTGATGGCTCTGAACTCGCTCGATTGGGTAATTATTGCCCTTTTTTTTGTACTCCTGGTTAGCATCGGATTTCTTGCTTCCCGAGGAGCCGGCAAAAACACTGCAAGCTTTTTTCTATCCAATCGAAACATGCCCTGGTGGCTGTTGGGAGTTTCCATGGTTGCCACCACCTTCTCCTGCGACACACCAAACCTGGTTACCGATATGGTGCGTACCGGCGGTGTGGCATCCAACTGGCAATGGTGGGCCTTCCTGCTCACCGGCATGCTCACCGTATTTGTATATGCAAAGCTGTGGAACAGGTCCCAGGTGCTTACCGACAATGAATTCTACGAGCTAAGGTACAGTGGTAAAATGGCTGAATTCCTGCGAGGATTCAGGGCGGTTTACCTGGGTATTTTTTTTAATGTTATGGTCATCGCCAGTGTCTCACTGGCATTCATAAAGATAGTTAGTGTCATGCTTGGTGTGAACCCCACCATCGCCCTGATCGTGGCAGCGGTGATCATCGTATTTTATTCCAGTCTCGGCGGACTCAAATCAATCATATATACCGATCTCTTCCAGTTCTCCTTTGCGTTGTTCGGAGCAATCATCGCCGCAGTATTTGTTGTGAAATCGCCCGAAATCGGGGGAATGAATGCACTAATGACCAACCCGGCTATCTCTGACAAGCTCAGGCTGGTACCCGATATTAACAATACGGAACTCTTTATCAGCATCTTCCTGATACCCATTGCCGTTCAGTGGTGGGCAGCCTGGTATCCCGGTGCAGAACCAGGTGGAGGAGGCTACGTGGTCCAGCGGATGCTCTCGGCAAAAAATGAAAAGCATGCCATTGGCGCCACTATGTTGTTCAATTTTTTCCATTATGCGATACGCCCCTGGCCCTGGATCATTGTGGGACTCGCTTCACTCATTATCTTCCCTAACCTGGATTCTCTGCTGCATGCTTTTCCAAACGTGAATCCGCAATTCGTGAAACATGACCTGGCGTACCCTGCCATGCTGAAAACATTCCTTCCTGCCGGGTTACTGGGCCTGGTGGTTGCATCCCTGATGGCTGCCTTCATGTCCACTGTGGCATCCCAGATAAACTGGGCATCTTCATACCTGGTTAACGACCTCTACGGCCGCTTCATTAAACCTGATGCAACTGAAAAACAACGGGTGCGCTTCGGAAGGTTCTCAACAGTAATGCTTATGACACTTTCTGTGCTGCTTGCCCTTTCATTGTCAAACGCGTTGCAGGTTTTCAGATACCTGTTGATGATCGGCGCAGGAACAGGCCTGTTGTATATCCTCCGGTGGTTCTGGTGGCGAATCAATGCCTATTCCGAACTGGTGGCCATGATCGCCGCCTTTACGTTTTCCATCACCTTTATTCTTATGGAAAACTTCGGAATGACTGAACTGGGCGATGATAAAATCATTATTGCCGGAGTACATACGACCATGGGAGCCTGGAATATATTTAAGTTCCTCTCCATCGTCGGACTGACAACTGTCTGCTGGATCGTCACTTCACTTGTTACCAAACCTGTAGAAGACAAGATATTACGCAGCTTCTATACAAAGATCAAACCTGGCGGGCCTGGATGGAAAAAGGTGCTGGAAAAAGCACGGTCCGAAGGGGTGGAACTGGTCAAGGAGAAAGACCTCAGATGGGATGTGCCAACAGGGATTCTTGCCATGGTGCTGGGAGCCGTGGCCATCTACAGTGTTCTGTTCTCCATCGGGATGTTCCTGTACAACGACACGAAGATGGCCTATGTATTTATGATCATCGGGGTGCTTTCCACCACCGGAATGATCTTTTTCTGGCGAAAACTCAGAACGGAATAACCAGATTTCCACCTATTCTTGCAAAACTACATACAAACTCTCCGGCGGCAACTCTATCTTCAACACTCCTCCCCTTTTCTGCACATTCAACTCCCTTACCGGATACCCTGCCAGGTCGAGCAGATAGGCACTGGATAATTTAGAATTTCGTACCGTAAGTGTCACCATTGTAGGTGCAGAAACCCAGGGCATCCTGCCAGTATTGAGAATGGTATATCCCCGGAGTGTATCATTTTCCCGAATCAGTTCCGCCGGTTCCTCCTCCCATCCCGCAGGCCTGTAAGTGGTACCGGTCTGCACCAGAACCCTGCCGCTTTCGCTGAGCGGTAGTTCATCCATAGAGACAACCCCCACTGAAATATAGGCATTGCCTGTTTTTAATGCTATATCCGTCAATTCAAATTTCTGCTGCATCCCCAAAAATCCTGTTACTCCTGCTGCCTTTTCACTTTCAAATGTAAATATGCCATTCTCGTGGTCCAGCTTCAATTCCCCGGTTATACTTTCCACGGTACCCTGGTCCATGTCAATCAATTCATCCAGCTTTTCACTCACATAGGTTTCCGACGGGTCACCTCCGTAGGTTGCTTTTACGGGCCCAGTTAAAAATGCCCATGGATTCACCACTGAAGAAGCCGCTCCTTCAGAAACCCCTTCGATCTGGTCGCGGTTAGGATCAAAACTTGACTCTTCGCTAATTACTGGCGCCCGTCTGTTCCACATATCCTCCAAATCCCTGACCTCGTGCACCATAACTTCACCTTCACTGATGTATCCCATCCGGTACAGCAATGCATAAGCCGGAAACTGAGCTATCCCGCCCGGTGTTGAATAGGTCCACCTGTTCATGGCATATCTTCCCAGGCTGTCCTTTGTAAATTCAAAATAGGGAAATTCCATATACGCTTTGGATGTGATGTAGAACCAGTAATACCCGTCGTGCCCGGTTAGCGACTGGTATGCAGCTATCAAGGCCGGCGCTTCACTCTGGTATACATGGGGAAGGTTCCAACCGCTTTCCGTAACCAGAAACGGAGCCCCGGCTGTCTGTTTGACATTCACCGGAAGTTTTAACGGATTCCTAAGGCAAGATTCTCCCTGGTAAAAATGGCCCGGATCAATTCTCCATCCGTTATTCTCACCGTAATGCCCCGGATCAAAGTACCTGTTCACTGCCGGAACATCGCAACCCAGGTAGGTAAAACGTTCCAGGTCGTTCAGTTTTTCAGGACTGGCAGTCTTCCAGTTGTTCGGGTTGATCAATTGCTGGCATCCAAGTTCGTTCCTGTAAAAATCACGTATCTCATCATAAAATTTTCGCTGACGATGAGCAAAAAATTCTGTCTGATCTGCGAGCCTGACAGCCTTTCCCCCGGAAACATTCTGCAATAGCTCCCAGGTACCGTAAATTCCCATGACCCCGTTCCCCGGGTTATCCTCCTCCATCCTTTCTCCTTCCCAGGCTGCATATATCTGATCCATGGTACCATATTTTTTCATCAGCCAGCCGGTAAATAATTTGCCCACCAGTTTCTTTAGTTCAGGTTTGATCCCCTGCATGGTCCAGAAGAAAACACCATCTTCATTTTTTATCTGGATCAGTCCCACAGCCGGATCATCTTTCAAAGGAATACCGGTATATGGATTTTCTTCGGTGTATAGATACCTGACCCACTGCTTGTATCCCTCTTTCAACTTGTCATTGAAATACATCACCTCCCACAGGTCATCTTTGCCTTGATACCCTTCAATCCCCCACTCTTTCGGTACCCAGCCTCCCATGTGCCCGTTATGGGCCCAGAATGGCGATATGGTTGAATAGATTCCCTCCTGTTTCATGGCTGCAACAAAACGCCAGATCGCCTCCACCTCTGCCGTATCCAGTTCAAATAAACCGGTCCCTTTCCCCCCAGGATT
Organism: Bacteroidales bacterium; assembly: GCA_040880545.1. Taxonomy (GTDB): domain Bacteria; phylum Bacteroidota; class Bacteroidia; order Bacteroidales; genus M55B112. The sequence goes on from JBBDIE010000145.1 coordinate 9,209, forward strand.
AATGGACCCGTGCCAGCGATTCATATTCACTCCCTGCTTGGCCAGAAATCTTGCGTGCCAGGCCAGTTCCTCATCATTCATGTTCCTGGTTGATCCCCCTCCGTTTACGGGCCAGAATCGAATCTGCTCTCCATCCCCACGGATAAAATGTTCTCCATCCTCCGATAAACCAATAAATCCGTGCGCTCCTGCATACGACTCATTTAAATACCGCAGATCGAGCATCGCTCCATCAGTAAATTCGTCGCCGGGATAAACAAAATCCCAGGGTTCAGGCGCCGTCCCGCAGGAATTTATAATAACGGCAATAATAAAGAAAAAGGGATTTCTCCAGGTAGTCATGGTTAAGTGTTTTAGCATTTTCTAATCCTTAAATGTAACAAAAAGTAGATTCGCTCCCTGTCTCCAACTTTTATAAACAATTCTGATCCGGAAAATTACCCGTACATCATACATCTTTTATTATTGGCCATTGAGCAACGAATGGAAGTTCTGGTAAACTTTGTTTAAATTTACCAATTACCCAAACACTGATCGATATGAAAACGTACATCATCATACTTGCATCTGCTTTCCTGTTGTTGACCGGTTGCCAGCGAGCCGGTTTACCCGAAGGATCACTTATGGTATCTGAAAACAACCGGTACCTGACACTTCCCGATGGCTCACCCTTTTTATGGATAGGTGACACTGCCTGGGAACTGTTCCACAGGCTCAACCGGGAGGAGGCTGTAGAATACCTTGAAAACAGGGTAGATAAAGGCATTACCGTCATTCAGGCAGTGGTTTTGGCTGAAAACGACGGACTTCGTACACCCAATGCCTATGGTGCACTTCCATTTGAAGAACTGGACCCGACCAGGCCGGTGGAAGCCTATTTTGAACATGTGGATTTTATTGTCAACAAAGCGGAAGAGCTTGGACTTTTCATCGGGATGTTGCCAACCTGGGGAGATAAAATATTTTCCGAGCATCCGGGATCAGGACCCATCGTCTTCAATCCTGAAAATGCACAAATATTCGGCGAATTCCTGGGAAAACGATACAAGGACAAACCGGTAATATGGATACTCGGGGGCGACCGCAATATTGCCAATATGGAAGTATTGGATACCTGGCGTGCCATGGCAGCAGGACTAAAATCGGGCGACGGGGGAAGAAACCTGATCAGTTACCACCCAAGGGGTGCCTCCATGTCATCCCATTGGCTGCATAACGAAACGTGGCTCGACTTTAACATGTACCAGAGTGGTCACAGCCGGCATTACACCCCCGTGTACAATTATGCAGAACATCTGGCACTGTTACATCCGGTAAAACCATTTGTGGAGGCAGAACCGGCATACGAAGATATCGCGGTGGAATTCTGGAATTATTTTGACCTGAAGAAAGCAACAAGCAGAAGTGATACAGTGAGCCCCATCGATGTTGACGGACTCATACAGGACCCATCTGTATTTGCACAGGGATTTTTTACAGATGCCGATGTACGGGTTCACGGTTACTGGAACTTCCTTTCCGGGGCCTGTGGTTATACCTATGGCAATAATGCCATCTGGCAAATGTGGAAAAAGGGAATGCCATATGCCATACCCTGCCTTACAGACTGGAAAGAGGCACTGGACAGGCCGGGCTCCGAGGATTTGCGTCATATAAATAAGCTGATGAGGGCCAGGGCATTTCACCTGCTTGTTCCCGATCAGTCAATTATTTTTGGTCCGGTTCCGGACGGAAAAGAGCATATCCGGGCAGCCATTGCAGCCAACAATTCCTTTATGCTGGTGTATCTTTCCGTGGGACAAAAAGTAAAAGTGAATATGCACAAACTCAATAACCAGGTCATGGCCAGTTGGTACGATACCAGGGAAGGAACTGTGACGAAGATCGGGGAATATGACAACACCGGGATCGTTGAATTTGTGCCTCCCACCTCGGGCCGTGGTGAAGACTGGATGTTGGTACTGGATGACAGGACCAGGGAGCTTCCGGCGTTGTAGCTTTTCGTGAAAGAGGGTAAAATTTGTTCCGAACGATCTATGTAATTAATTAGGTACCTGAATTGAGCGAATCTGTTAATAAAAAGCAAAAGATAACTTACATAGGGTCTGCTGAAAAAGGGCAGTAAAATTTTAAATCGCTCATTTTTAGTAACAATTTATTTTGTTTTTGATTTATTTTTAATAAATTTCCATTGTCTAACACTAATTTGCAAAGCCAAAATGGACAAAATCCTGAACTAAACCTTAGTTTCGAGTTAGGCACGTGTCTGTCATTGTTGCAACTCGTGTCATTTGTTTAATACCTTAAACCTAACACATTTATGAAAAAACTACCTAAAAGCGGAAATTTGTTTTCTCCGATGGAACATTTCCGAAAAAAAAGCACTTTGAAGGTTAACCTCATAAGTGCTTTTCTGATTCTAATCCTGTGTGCATTTCAATTAAACGGCCAGGAACACCAGGTAACGGGTACCGTCACTGATATTGACGGCGAATCCCTGCCGGGTGTTAACGTGCTGATTGATGGCACAATGATCGGTACTATTACTGATATCGACGGTAAGTATTCGGTAACGGCACCAAGTTCAAATTCTGTACTTGTTGTATCTTTTATGGGGTACAGCAGACTTCGTATCCCCATTGAAGGACGCGCTGTAGTTGATGTACAGCTTGTTCCCGAATTCCGGGCCATTGACGAGATTGTCGTGGTCGGTTACGGTACCCGTATGAGGGAGGAACTTACTGGTTCGGTAACGACCATGTCAGCGGATAAGATGGACATCTCAACCGCACCGAGTGCCATGGGTCGTCTCCAGGGACAAGTATCGGGCGTAACTGTAACTACGGCAAACAGGCCCGGAGGCGGTGCCACCGTCCGTGTGCGCGGACTGGGTACCATAAACGATGCCAATCCGCTCTATATTATTGACGGGGTTCCTGCCGGCACGGGTAACAACCTTAACCCCAACGATATTGAGTCAATTTCCATACTTAAAGATGCCTCATCCGCAGCGATCTATGGCACCAGGGGAGCGAACGGCGTAATTATTGTTACAACCAAGCGAGGCCGTGAAGGTCAGAAACAGAAAATAGATTTTACGGTTCGCTCAGGCATAACCCAGGCAGTAAACCAGTATGAACTGCTAAATACACAGGAGTATGGTGAAATGCTATGGCTTGAGGCAAGGAACCAGGGTAATACACCCGGCGTGGACTGGTCCCATCCCCAGTATGGTGCCGGTACAGAACCGGTCATCCCGGCATATATCCTGCCTGCAGGAGCAACGTCTGTTGATCCAGGCACTTACAGTTATCCGACAACTCCGATTTTTGAAGCAAGCGTTCCAGGCACTAACTGGTATGATGAAATATACCGAAATGGTGTTATTAAGGAATATGATCTATCGGTTACAGGTGGCAGCGATAATGTCGCTTATGCTTATTCCGCATCATACCTTAACGAGGATGGTTTTCTAAATCACACCAACTTTGAAAGATTCACCTTCCGCAATAATACCGATGCCAGGTTCAACGACTGGTTCAAGGTAGGACAGTCGATACAGGTTGCCTATGTGAAAGAGCGCGGAAATCTAGGCGATAACGGTGAAGGAACCGTTATTTCACAGGCATACCGTTCACAACCCATCATCCCGGTTTACGATATCATGGGCAATTTTGCCGGCTCAAGAGCACCCGGAATGGGTAACTCCGCAAACCCGGTTGCAATGCTGGAGCGTGCCAAAAATAACGGCGGTAACTACTTTCGTATTCTTGGAAATATTTTTGGAGAGGCAACCCTTCTGGAGGGACTTACCTTCAAGAGTTTGCTAGGGTATAATTACGGACAGTGGAATGGCCGGGTCCTTATCCTGGCTAACCACGAGCATTCGGAACCCAACAGGATTGACGGGGTTGACCAGAGCACCAATTATTCCCTCCAGTGGAACTGGGCGAATACCCTGAATTATACAAAAACAATAGCCAATATACACAGGGTTAATGTGATATTGGGAACTGAGGCCATCGAGAATGACTATAAATGGATGAATGCCGGTAGGAGACAGTATTTTTCAACCGATCCCAGTTACATGCAGCTCTCTTCCGGAGAGATGAACCAGACAAACTCAGGCTCAGGCGATCAGTGGTCACTCTTCTCGGTATTCGGCCGTGTGAACTATGACCTGATGGGTAGGTATCTTTTCGAGGGTACTGTGCGACGTGATGGCTCGTCACGATTCGGGCCGGAAAACCGTTACGCCACTTTCCCTGCGGCTTCATTTGCATGGGCTCTGTCTCAGGAAGATTTCATGGCCGGCACAAGGGGATGGCTTGATTTTGCAAAAGTCCGCCTTGGTTGGGGTGTCTCTGGTAACGACAGGATTGGTAACTACAATACATTTTCTACATACGGTAGTAATCTCTATACCGCGGCATATTCAATTTCGGGCTCCAATACCGAGGCTGTATCCGGCTTTCAGCCTGATGCTGTTGGAAACCCGAATGTAACCTGGGAAACCACAGAGACTATCAACCTGGGTGTGGATCTTACTGTACTTAACAGCTCCGTTAACATTAGCTTTGATGTCTGGCAGAGAAACACATCAGATATGTTGCACAGGCTAAGCGTTCCCCAGGTTATGGGCGTTGCAACTCAGCCCTTTGTGAATATTGGGGAGATGAAAAATAGCGGATTTGACATTGAGGTTGGGTACAACAATACGGCAATGAACGGCCGGTTAAGGTATTCTGTTTCAGGTACGGTATCGCGTTACGTGAATGAGATAACCAAGCTTTCGGATGATATTGATGAAGAACTTATCATGGGATATGAGAGGCAAATGTCATACACCAGGGCTACGGTTGGTACCGCCTACCCCGAGTTTTACGGGTATGTGGTCGAGGGTATTTTCATGAGTGATGCCGAGGCCAATGAGCATCCGGCCTTTGGTGATTACAACAAGGCCGGCCGGTTCAAATACCAGGATACGAATAATGATGGCGTAATCACTCCTGACGACATGCAATACATCGGCAGTCCGCATCCTGATTTCACGGGCGGTATGAACATCGACGTGGGATATGGGAATTTCGACCTTAACCTGTTCTTCTACGGAAGTTACGGGAACGAAATGATAAACTACGTACGCCGCTGGATTGATTTTGGAATGTTTAACGGAGGCAAGAGCAAAGATGCGCTTTACAATTCATGGGGAAGCCCCTATCTTGACAGCAATGAAGATGCAACCCTTCCGATACATGACCTTGCAGACGGATCTCAGCAACCCTCAACCCACTTTGTTGAGGATGCCTCTTTCTTAAGGCTTAAGAACCTGAGACTGAGCTACAGCCTGCCACAGAGTTTGCTTAACAGGATACAGATTCAGAATGTGAGAGTTTACGGACAGGTCACCAACCTGTTTACCTTAACCAACTACAGTGGTCTTGATCCCGAATATAACTCCTCCGGCTCGACTATGGGGCTGGATCGTGGTGCATGGCCAACGCCGCGCCAGATCATGTTTGGAGTGACTCTCGGACTGTAACGAATAGAAAAATTAATTTAAAATGAGAACGATATGAAAAAACTATCAATAATATTGGCCACGGTTATGCTTCTGGCCATATCATATTCATGTTCGGAAGACTTCCTCGATAAACAGCCGCTAGGGTCTACGTCGGAAACAGTCTTCTATAACGAGAAAGGTATTGATGCACTGCTGATAGGTACATATGGAGTTATCAGCGGATCTGCCCTTTGGAATGTCTCATGGGGCTCATCAATCCAGAACTGGACTTACGGTTCTGCTGCTTCCGACGATGCCTACAAGGGATCTGAACTTTCCGACCAGGTGCCGGTAAACGACATAGAGCGGTGGGAGGTTTCAACTACCAATAACTATCCTGCCGACAAGTGGCTGCTGAATATCGGAATGGGTGTTAACCGTGCAAATGAGGTTCTTAGGATAATAAGCCTGACCGAAGACCTTTCAGATGAAATGCGAAGCCGGCTTACGGCTGAAGCAAGGTTCCTGAGGGCATTATTCAATTTTGAGGCCTGGCTGGTGTTTGGAGACATGATACCCATCCTTACCGAGGAAACCGAAGACCCGAAGCTGGTGACGAATGAAAACCCGGCGGGCGCTGTTCTCCAGCATATTATAAGTGATTTGCAGTATGCCTGGGAAAACCTTCCGGAAACACAATCACAGGTAGGCAGACCAACATTATACGCTGCGAAAGCACTTGCCGCACGTGCCTACCTTCAGGAACTGGATTATATTTCCGCCAAGCCCTTGCTTGACGATGTGATTGCAGGTCCATTTTCGCTCATGCCCAATTTCCATGATAATTATAAGATTGCTACAAACAATAATTCGGAGTCCATTTTTGAGATCCAGGCAAATGTGAATGATATAAATGAGTCGCTGAATGCAGAGATGGGTATAGGGCTGAACTGGCCACATGGTGCCGACATTGGTATGTGCTGCGGATTTCACCAGCCTTCACAAAACCTGGTTAATGCCTTCCGGGTTGATGCAGACGGACTTCCGATGTTTGATACATTCAATGATACGGACCTTAAGAATGACCAGGGAGTCGCATCAAACGCCGAATGGGTGCCTTTTACCGATGAGGTTGATCCACGTCTTGACTGGACCGTTGGCCGTAGGGGTATTCCTTATCTTGACTGGGGAATCATGCGCGGACGCGACTGGATCCGCTACCAGCCAAACGGAGGCCCTTACATGCCTGCACTTAAGCCCTTTTTCTACAAGTCCGAGAGGTACAGTCTTTCCACCACCACAGGATGGATGACAGGGGTGAATGCAAATAACTACCGATATCTTCGCCTGGGGCACATCCTGCTATGGAGAGCCGAAGTGGCGGCATTTGAAGGGGAATTCTCGACCGCTACCGATCTCGTCAACCAGATCCGCGCACGTGCAGACAACCAGGTTGTAATGGGAAAGGTACTGATAGATTCACTTTCGACGGCAGCTTATCCATGGGGCTACGGACTATGGGATGAAGGTACGCAGACGTATCTGGGCACTACTGATGAGGATTACCTGACAGGCGGAGATGTTGACTGGTCTCTTCCTGCTGCAAATTATAACATTGGCGAGTATGAGATTTTTACAAGCAAGGCCGACGCTATGAGAGCCGTTCAGTGGGAACTGCGTCTCGAATTTGCCACCGAAGGAATGCGTTTCTTCGACCTGAGGCGCTGGGACAATCTCCCTGCTGAAATTAACTCACAGCCGATGGTAGAAACCTTGAATGCTTTTGCCCTGGGTGACCTGAGGATCAGGACATTCATGAACGGGGCCACCTTTACCGAAAGGGACAAGTATCAGCCAATTCCCCAGAACCAGATAAACCTTCAGCCCGATGTGCTAAAGCAGAATCCCGGTTACTAGAGAAGAAGTTGGATAAACACAATAAAAAAAGCACCCATCGGGGTGCTTTTTTTATGTTATATTTCCAGGGCAGGTTGCCATCCGGTCAGAGTAAAGTTTGTCGGCGGGAGCAATACTTTAATAACTTTACAAAATTTCAAACCCCCTTTTATCAAGCAGGTTACCATTGCTGTCTGAAAATTCAACTTCAAAATTACCTTTTGAATTAAAGAACATAGCTTCCATTATCACCTGTTGGCCTTCGCCGATCTCATGTTTTATACTTTCGATTAAGACCCTTTTGCCATCTTCATAGCCGTACAGGATTCCTGTAACTATCGAATCGGTAAATCCCGGCTTTAAATAGAGCTGGGCCCAAACGTTGGTGCCCTGCATGAATATGGTATCCTCTCCTATGCACGGTTCGTCGGGTCTTATGTCACTACAGAATTTCAGTTCTGCAAGTTTGTCTTCGCCACAGCCTGCAACAACCATTGTGATAACGGCCATAAATAGAAATATCTTTTTCATTTCG
>JBBDIE010000146.1:0-17113 GCA_040880545.1 Bacteroidales bacterium
TTTCCCGACTTCGCAAGCCTTGATCTCGAACATTATGATCCAGCCACTCTACTTTATTGAGAGACTCTAAGTTGTATCCCGCTGGGAACCTATAGTAGCAATTTGACCGTCAGGGCCATCTGAAATCGTCCGGCCTACGCGCATTGGCCCTTAGTGGGCCATTTATTATACTGCAATGAAGTACTTTACTCAAGAGCTTGCTCTAACTCCCTTAGCACGTTTGAATATCACTTTAATCCCGACATTTGTCGGGACTGCCCTAAACTCTGTGCCAGCTTGCTGGTCTGCTTCCTCTGTGGTTAAAAAAAAAGTCTCATTCAATGAATACCGACCCCATCTGACGCATCCCGGTTCTGACTTCCTCTGAGGTTAAAAACGGGCTCTCAGGATGATCTCAAACATTATGAACCTGCCGCTTGATACAATTGACAGAATAGAATTAGTGGCTGTCACTAATTTCCCCTGATTGCCGTCACTTCTCCGGGTGTGACCTCTTCTGTTGCTGAGCCAAATTTCTTCCTGACGTAATTCAGCACATCGGCAACCTCCTGATCCGTAAGATGCGGCAAGGGAGCCATGGCCAAATTATAAAAATTGCCATTCACCTCGATCTCTTCGTTCATACCATGAAGAACAATGTCAATCAGGGTGGCCTTATCGCCATTGACCCATTCCGTCTCATTTAGCGGGGGATACATACCCGGTACACCATTCCCATCCAATTGGTGACATGGCAGGCAATGCATAGCATACAATGGTTTCCCCGGATGCTGAGAAAGGTTCTCTTCCGCCTTTGCTGCCGGCTGTTCCTCTTTCCTGATGGGTTCCCGGTTTCCCTGATCCGATCTTTTATTATTTCCCGAACAAGCTGCCAATATAAGCGCCGTTGTGAAAATGATCAGAATACTTTTTATATAAAACATAAAATTTAAACACTAAATAAAATAATAATCTATCTCCTCCGGCGGGATTTCGAATCCACCAGATTAGACAATAACATGTGATCTGTTGCCCTGAATGTGGTTATTTCCCAGTGTAAAAAATTCTCCATACCCTCCCCTGCCGGGAATCGGCTACATAAAGAGAACCATCGGGCCCCACAGCAAGTCCGCAAGGACGGTAAACCGCATCTCCCGGATTTGCTACTTCCTCAAGCTGAGAGAAACCATCTGCAAAATCTTCCCAATCACCTGAGGGTAATGCATCATCAAATGGTACAAACACCACATTGTATCCTTTTTGGGGAAGTGGCGCCCTGTTCCATGAACCATGAAAAGCAACAAAAGCTCCATTCCTGAATCTTTCGGGAAACTGTTCTTTGTTGTAAAATACCAGGTCGTTTGGGGCAATATGGCCGGGGAAGGCCATAATGGGATCTGTTTTTGATTCACAACGGTCCGTCATTACTCCATCTCCGCCATACTCAGGGGCAAGTACCTTCGACTCCCGGATAGGATCATAATAACAGTATGGCCAACCGAAATCGGAACCGTCATCCATCATCAGGAATTCCTCTGCAGGCAGTTCTGCGCCCTGTTCTTCGTCATACATTTCAGGATAAAACTGGTGCAACTGGTCCCTGCCATGTTGTACCGCGTATAATTTTCCAACCTTATCATTCCATTTCAGGGCCACTGCATGCCTGATACCGGTTGCATACCTGTATCCGTCCTTCTCCTGATCCTGACCAGGCACATCTTCCCGGAATCGCCATATTCCACCGGCGTACTCCAGGATTGGACATGGATCCATCCCGGGCGAACCTTTGGTCCGCATTTGCTCCATACAGGCATTTGCAGGCGCACCGATGGTGACATACATATTTCCTTTGCCATCAAATTCAAATGGTTTTGCTGCGTGCTGCCGCTCATCAGTGAGCCCGCCGGCAATGATCTCATATTCCTCTGCGGGAAGCAGCTCTTTGTCATTTGAAAAGAGATACCTGACAACCATGGAATCTGCACCATAGTAAAGGAAACCGTTGTGTAATTCAATACCTGTACCGGAAACCGATCCAAAATATTTAATCACATCTGCCTTGCCGTCACCTGACGTATCTCTGAGGGCTACAGCACCTTTGCCATTCTGTAGTCGCCTCAAACTCATGTATATGTCTCCGTTTTCTTTCACGGTAATGTGCCTTCCAGGCCCGAGGCTGTCAGCTACAATAATTGCCGAAAAGCCTTCCGGAAGGGTTAATCCGCCATTGTCGGGATCGGGTGTAAGGGGTTGGGGAGCTTCACTGCAACCAATGGTCAGCAGCATTGCAAGTAATGAAATAATTGTAATTCTCATAATTTAGGATTCTGGTTTACATTTAATAACAAAAGTAAGTGTAAGAGGGTTTAGCTAATTTACATCTTTTTATAATGTCAGGCAATTTTAAACTGTAATACCTCTGTATATGTCTATTTTGTGTATAAAGAAAACGGAAGGTGAATATTGTCCCAGCAGGAAATAAAAAAACCGCAACCGGGAAATCCCGGCCACGGTTTCTATCTACAAAAAGAAATGCTTAATATTCTTCCAACTCCCTTTCCACATCTTTGTCACCCCTGCCAGAGAGATTGATCAATGCAATTTCATCTTTTTTACCTTTCATTAATTTCATGGCCAGGGCCACAGCATGGGATGATTCGATGGCCGGAATGATTCCTTCCAGCTTCGACACCAACCTGAATGCTTCAATGGCCTCCTTGTCTGTAACCACGTGGTATTGGGCACGGCCCGAATCTTTCAGACTTGCGTGCTGCGGACTTATCCCCGGGTAATCCAGTCCCGCCGCAACGGACCATGACTGTGCAGGTTTACCTTCATCATCCACCAGGCAATAGGAGTATGTCCCCTGGAACACGCCCTGTTTACCCAGACTGAGGGTTGCAGCGGTTCTCGGCAGTTTTCCCTCACCTCCACCCTCGGCACCGTGAATGGCCACCGACGGATCATCCAGGAACCCCTGGAACAACCCTATCGCGTTGGATCCACCTCCGACACATGCAAATATACTGTCTGGCAATCTGCCTTCAGCTTCCAGTATCTGTTCACGTGCCTCCTTCCCTATAATGCTCTGAAAGTATCCTACAATATTAGGGTACGGATGGGGCCCCACCTGGGAGCCCAGGCAGTAAAACGATTCGGGATTTTCAATAAAATAACCCAGGGCTGCATCCACAGCATCAGCCAGTGTCTGCGATCCCTGGCTGGCAGGGATGACCTCGGCTCCAAGCAGCTTCATCCTGCTTACATTCATGGCCTGACGCTTAATATCCACTGCGCCCATGAATACCTTACATGGTATCCCGAATAGTGCGGCAGCTGTAGCGGTGGCAACACCATGCTGTCCTGCACCGGTTTCAGCAATCACCTCCTTTGCCCCCATCTTTTTGGCCATCAGAATTTGTCCGACAGTATTGTTGATCTTGTGTGCACCGGTGTGGTTCAAATCCTCACGTTTCAGATAGATCTTGCTGCCAGCTAATTCCGAAAGTCTTTCTGCCAGATAGAGCGGAGAAGGTCTGCCAACATAATACTTCAGGTAATACGCATACTCTTTTAAAAATTGTGGATCAGCTTTAAGTTTAAAGAAGTTTTCCGCGAGCCGGGTGAGATTTGGCTCCAGTACAGGCGGAACAAATGCGCCGCCATACTCCCCGTAATAACCGGGTTTAGTGCTTGTTGAAGGTTCCATTTTTGTAGTTTTTTTAATTTCTAATCTGGTTAATTGCCGGTGCAGAATAAAAAAGCCCCGGGGTTTTTCCCGAGGCCTGTTAATTCCTGTGCAGTACTTTCCCAATCTTACCTAAGCAAGTTTGTGTACCACCACCAATATTGTGCATGAAAACTATTCTTCATTTTAAATGCTTGAATTACAAATATGAAGAATTATTTTAGATAATGAAACAAATTGAAATAAATTTTATGTAATTTTTAATAATTCTTAATATGTTGGCTATGTTTCCGTGGTTGACCGATATGATATTGATTACCCGGGTAATCCGGACCAGGGAGTTTCCACGAACATTTCCAGTTCCTGTGAATTATTTTATTTGTGTAATTTCAACCCATAAATACAGACCGGTGTCATGAAAAATTCAGTTATACCTCTTTTAATGCTTTTTGCACTGCAGGGCCTGTACGGACAGTCGTGGCAGGAACGCAGGGACAGTATTAACAGGATCAGTTACCAGGAACATCAGTTGATGCTGAATATGCTGGGTATCGACGAATTAAGGCCAGGTCCGTCAGGCAATCCCGATGCTCCTAACGCAGCAAATTCCGATGAATCGAAGGCAACCACATACAGTACCCTGCCCGATCCATTGATCTTTGACGATGGAACTCGTGTCCGGAACATGGCCGACTGGAAAAGAAGAAAAGTCGAGATTACCGAGCATTTTGACAGGGAAGTTTACGGGAGGGTGCCATCGGATGTGCCATCGGTTACCTGGAGGGTCCTGGAAGAAAAAGATACCGTTATCGGAGAATACCCGGCCATCTGGAAGGATCTTGTGGGAATTGTGGATAATTCAGCATATCCGCAGATAACCGTGGAGATTAAAATGACCCTAACCACCCCTGCGGGCAAACCGGACGCTGTGCCTGTAATGGTGGAATTCGGTTGGGAATTCCCCGGTTCGGGACGTAGAAATGCCGATTCACCCACCTGGCAGGAACTGTTGCTTGAAAAGGGCTGGGGTTACGCCATACTGATCCCCACAAGTTACCAGGCCGATCATGGAGCGGGTCTGAGGAGCGGAATCATAGGCCTTACCAACCAGGGCCGGCCCAGGAAAGCCGATGACTGGGGAACCCTAAGGGCCTGGGCCTGGGGAACTGAAAGGACGATGGATTACTTTGAGACGGACCCCCGGGTGGATGCCAAACGGGTGGGGATTGAAGGGTTGTCGAGGTATGGAAAGGCCGCCATTGTAGCCATGGTTTATGAGCCCAGGATCGCCATTGGATTTATTGGTTCATCAGGTGCCGGGGGTACAAAAATTCTCAGGAGAAATTTCGGAGAGCAGGTAGAGAACCTGGCATCCTCCGGCGAGTTTCATTGGTTTGCTCCTAATTTTGTTAAATATGCCGGACCGCTGACCCCAAATGATCTTCCTGTGGATGCCCACCACTTGGTGGCACTCTGTGCACCAAGGCCGGTATTCATCAGTACCGGGGCGCCCGCGGTTGAAGGTAATTGGGTCGATGCCCGGGGTATGTTCCTGGCAGCTGTATATGCCGGACCGGTCTACCGCCTGCATGGTAAAAGAGACCTGGGTGTTACATCCTTCCCACCGCCGGGGACCTCCTTGATTGGAGGTGATATTGCATTCAGACAACATGAAGGCGGACATACCGTTATTCCAAACTGGCCTTTTTTTATCAGGTTTGCTGAAAGATATTTTACCTTTGAGCATAATAAGAAATATTAGTAACGCTAATCGCATCGACTATAACTTATTCAATAAATCCAGTTACCAGGATGGACAAAACATTGATTCTGCTTAATCTGGCCAAACGGGTCCAGGCACTTGCTGAAAACGGTCAACACTATGCTGAGACCGATTTTGATATGGATCGTTACACCGAGTTGGAACAGATTGCTATTGAAATGATCTCCCTGGTTACGCAAAACAAGATTGAGGGGATCGGTGTGGAAATAAGAGAAAAGAACGGTTACAGAACTCCGAAAGTGGATGTCAGGGCAGTGGTATTTAATGAGCAGGATGAAATCCTCATGGTTCGGGAAAAGGTGGATGGAAACTGGTCGCTTCCCGGAGGCTGGGCCGATGTGGGTTATACACCGGCAGAAATAGCAGTCAAGGAGACAGGAGAGGAGGCAGGAATGGCAGTAAAGCCGATTCGGTTACTGGCTGTTTTCGACAAAAAGTGCCATAACCACCCGCCCGACATCTATTACGCCTATAAGATATTCATAGAGTGTAAACCACTGAATGATAAAATTGAAACCGGTTATGAAACCACAGAAGCCGGCTTTTTCCCGCTAAATGAGCTTCCCGAACTATCCACGCCCAGAAATACAAAAAACCAGATAGAGATGATGTTTTCCTTCAGGAAAAAAGAGTTGGACTGGCCGTACATTGACATGCCGAAATAATAAAAGCAAGATACGTTCCACTTTGGATACTCAAAATAGGTGATTCAGGAAATCCCAATTCAATTACCAATGGATACTTGAGTTCGGACAGAAACTATGAAAGGGACAAGAGAATGGCAAACTGGTTGTTATTGTATTCACAAAACGTTTGTAACTCCCTGTTTTTAGAACTATTTTTGCACCCAAAAGGAGCGAATATCTGATCAGGTACTCATTAACATAATAAACCAGTGAAGGGGCGGGATTCAAAACCACATATAGGTATTTTCGGAAGAAGGAACAGCGGCAAGAGTTCACTCATCAACTCTCTCACGGGACAGGAGGTTGCCATTGTTTCAGAAGTAGCTGGCACCACAACGGACCCGGTGAAAAAGTCGATAGAAATTCCCGGTATAGGGCCGGTAGTGATGATCGATACGGCTGGGATGGATGATTTTGGGGAACTGGGATTGAAACGCGTGGGGAAGAGTCGGGAGATCATTGATAAAATAGACCTGGCCATCCTGTTGCTTTCAGCCAATGAATTTGATGAGCAGGAGGAACTACTGATCAGGGAATTTGAAAAGTGGGAAGTTTCGTGGATCATCATTCATAACAAAAGCGACCTTGCACCAGCAGAACAATCGCTGATCAGTAAACTATCCAAAGAGCAAGTACAAAAAATGGTGGATTATTCCACCGTGGACCCGGTGAACAAGGAAATTGTCATCGCTTTGATCCGTGATCACATCCCTGAAACCGCCTACCTGTTTAAAACCATGGTGGGTGACCTGGTAAAGCAGGGTGACCTGGTGTTGCTGATCACTCCGATTGATGCCGAAGCACCCGAGGGGAGAATGATCCTGCCACAGGTACAGGTGATCCGGGATGTCTTGAATAATCATGCTGTTTGTGTGGTTGCACGCGAACACGAGATCAACAGCCTTTTGAAGCAGCTTCACCCCCGCCCTGCCCTGGCTATCTGTGACAGCCAGGTTTTCAGTATGGCAGCGAAATCTGTTCCGGAAGAGATTCCATTGACCAGTTTCAGTACCGTTCTGGCAAGGTTCAAGGGCGACTTTCCGAACTACCTGTTGGGAACACCTAAACTTTCAGAACTAGCGGATGGGGATCATATTTTGATCCTTGAATCCTGCACCCATCATGTATCCTGTGATGATATTGGCAGGGAGAAGATTCCTAACTGGTTGACAAAATTCAGCGGCAGGGAGCTTACATTTGAAGTGGTAAGCGGTCTGAACAAAGTTCCTGGCAGCATCCATGACTACCGTATGGTGATCCAGTGCGGTGGATGCATGATCACACGCAAACAGCTTATTAACCGTCTGAAACCCGCGATTGACGCCGGTATCCCTGTTACCAATTACGGAATGGCCATCGCTTACATGATGGGGATCTATGAGCGGGCCATAGCACCATTCATGAAGGACAAACAAACTGCAACCGATAATCCGGAACATGACATTCGCCACAATACTCAATAAAAAGGATTTTAATCCGGAAGACCTGGCAGTAATGCTGACCGCTAAGGGTGAGGAGCGAAAACTCCTGTACAGCCATGCAGCAAAGATCAAACAGCAATATGTGGGAAATAAGGTCTATTTCAGGGGATTGATCGAGTTTTCCAACATTTGTTCCAAGGATTGTTACTATTGCGGAATCAGGAAAGGTAATAATAAAGTGGAACGTTACAATCTGACAGATGATGAGATCCTGGAGGCGGCACACTTCGCCTACAAAAACAGGTATGGATCGGTGGTGATACAGGGGGGTGAAATAGCATCCCCGAAATTCACGGAACGGGTAACCTTCCTCTGCAGGGAGATCAAACAACTTTCGGACAATTCCCTGGGCATTACGCTTTCACTGGGTGAACAGACACCCGAAACATATGCCCAATGGAAGGAGGCAGGCGCCCACAGGTACCTGTTGCGCATTGAAACAGCATCACCCGGGCTATATAAGAAGATCCATCCCCGCGACAGTCACCATCAATTCGAGGCCAGGTACAACTGTCTAAAGACTCTGCAGGAACTGGGTTACCAGGCAGGTACCGGTGTGATGATCGGACTGCCGTTTCAAACCATTGACGACCTCGTGAACGATCTTCTTTTTATGCAGAAGTTTGATGTGGATATGGTGGGGATGGGTCCTTATATTGAACATCCTGATACCCCGCTATACCAGTTCAGGGGGGAACTTCTTCCCATCGGTGAGCGTTTTGACCTGGCGCTGAACATGATCGCCACCTTGCGTATACTCATGAAAGACATCAATATCGCTGCAGCCACTGCACTGCAGACAATTGATCCGATGGGAAGAGAAAAGGCGATCAGGCTGGGGGCCAATATCATCATGCCCAATATTACCCCGGGATCATACAGAAACGATTATGCATTGTATGAAAACAAACCTTGTACCGATGAGGATCCGGATCAGTGCGCCAACTGTTTGGATGTACGGATCAAACTGGCTGATGGAGAGATTGGATACGGGGAGTGGGGTGATTCAAAACATTATATGAAAAGGAATCGTTTGAAAACATTGTTGCCCGGTAAAACTGCACTTTAGTTAATATTGCTGTTACATACCTGAACTTGTTATCCCAGCTTCGTCTTTCGTCATTTTATTATATTTGATATTTATTAGAATTTCAGATATTTAACAAAATTATTTTTAGTGAGCAGAAAAAGCATAAACCCAAAAACGCTGTTTAGTTCAGTCCCGTATGGGTTTTCGCAGGTTGTGGTTGCGGATCCGGGAAAAATTGTAGCTGTCTCCGGACAGGTTGCCTGGGATGAAAACCAGAACATTGTGGGGGAAAACGATCTGGGGAAACAAACTGAAAAGGCGATGGCTAATGTGAAAACAGCCATTGAAGCGGCCGGCGGTACCATGGAAGACATTATCATGTTACGCATTTACAAGGTGAAGTATCAAAAGGAGGATGGTGCGGTAATTAACCAGGTTTTGAGAGATACATTCGGAACGCAACACCCCCCGGCAAGTACCTGGGTAAGCGTAGACGGGTTGGCCAATGAAGATTTTATGATTGAATTAGAGGCTCTGGCCGTGATCTGATCAGCCTTCCATTTCGGTTACAGTTACACAAACTCCGGTTTTTTGAACCATGTAATTGCTCACTTGTTAAAATGATCTGATTATATGCTTAACCTGGTTCTCTCAAACTAAAAAGAGTCTATCAATAAATGTGGAGTAGCTGGATCATAATGTTCGGGATCAAGGCGTGCAAAATATTTAATCCGCAGTATACTAAGGTACATGAGGAATTAAAATTTTTGTAATAATCCAGAACCGAGTGCAACAAGCTCAGGAATACCGCTTAAAATAAACTATTCATGAGTATATCGGACATTATGGACAGACACAAAATTTTGTTAGTTTGAACCTAAATATACCTGAGTGAATGAAAATCCTCATCGTTGAAGACGAGTTAGAACTTTCTCAATCGATTGTTGCCTATCTGAAAAGTGAAGGACATCTTTGTGAAAATGCCGCCACATTTGATTCGGCTTCTGAGAAGATCTCACTTTACCAGTATGATATTGTACTTGTGGATCTTAATCTGCCGGATGGGAACGGCATTCATATTGTCAGTCAGTTAAAGAAAAATGATTTTAAAGGTGGCATAATCATTACCTCTTCACGAGACACAATCGACGACCGGGTGCTGGGACTCGATTGCGGTGCCGATGATTATCTTGTTAAACCATTCTACCTTGCTGAATTGAATGCGCGGATAAAATCACTGAGCCGCCGGGTACTTTATAGTGGAAACGATACCATTTCCATAAATGAAATAGAAATTAAACCCGATGAACACAAGGTATTTGCCAGTGGTACATTACTGGACCTCACCAGGAAAGAGTTTGAACTTCTGCTTTTCCTGGTGACCAATAAGGAAAAGGTATTATCCAAGGAATCCATCGCCGAGCATCTATGGGGAGACTACATGGATTCAGCGGATTCTTTTGATTTTGTGTATGCACATATTAAAAACCTGAGAAAAAAACTCCAGAACGAAGGAGTGGGAAAGTATTTGCAGACTGTTTACGGAGTAGGATATAAATTTGCAGAAAAGTGAACTTATTAACGAAAACGACCCTCTTTTTTATTACGATTGCCCTGTTTGTTTTGTTTGTGGGAGGAATCGTCTTCTACTTTTCATTCCGTTATATGATCTCCCGCGAGGTGAAAAAGGAATTACTGACAGAAATTTACAGGGTCGTGCTCCACCCGCCCCATGGTTATTTAATCGATAATGACTCCCTTGTCTATGATCTGCCGGACCGATACCAGATAACCCCCATTGATGAAATTCATGAGCCCACCTTAAGCTTTAACGATACATTGTTGTTCGATCCCATCCTCGGCGGCTATCAGAACTACCGTACGATCAGGTATGAAACATTGTTGCGTGGCAACCCGGTACGTATTTCCATTTCCAAGTCGTTGCTGGTCTCCGATGAACTGGTTGAATATGTAGCCTTTGCAACGCTGGCACTCTCATTGATGCTGCTCTTGCTGATCATTGTATTCAACAGATACTTCTTTTCCCGTATATGGGGAAATTTCTTTAATACCATCGATGTAATTAAAGATTACAATATTTCGGACACGTCTGAAATATCATTGCCTGAATCGGAAATAACCGAATTCAACCAGTTGAACCATGTATTTGTGAAGATGCATGAACGCATCAGACAGGATTACCAGAATCTGAAAGAATTCATTGAAAATACCTCTCATGAGATCCAAAACCCGGTGGCCATCATTAAATCCAGGGTGGACCTGTTGCAGCAAAACGAAAAACTTGACAAATCACAGCTGGAACTGCTCCAGAGTATCCAAAGCAATACCATCAGGTTATCGAACCTCAATAAGTCGCTGATCCTGCTCTCCAAAATCGATAACAACCAGTTTCCCGATAAAGAGGAGGTCAGCATTACCAGTCAGATAGACGTACACATGGATAATTTTGAAGATATTATCCGTTCCAAAAATATCTCCCTGAATAAAACATACCCTGATCCGGTTACCGTGACAGCCGATCCCAGCCTGGTTTCCATCATGCTCCTGAACCTCCTGAAGAATGCGGTTTACCACAATCTCCCATCCGGTATGATTGAAATAACAGCCGAACCCGGCAC
Organism: Bacteroidales bacterium; assembly: GCA_040880545.1. Taxonomy (GTDB): domain Bacteria; phylum Bacteroidota; class Bacteroidia; order Bacteroidales; genus M55B112. The sequence goes on from JBBDIE010000146.1 coordinate 11,287, forward strand.
CCTGGTAATTAAGAATTCAGGCAAACCCCCGGAAATTCCACCGGAAGAATTATTTAACAGGTTTACCAGGTCCTCGGACAAATCCGATTCCCTTGGACTGGGCCTGGCTATCGTAAAAAAGATCTGTGATTATTATGGTTACGGCATCCGATATACTTACCGAGATCAGGTGCATATACTCACAATTACCGTCAGATAACACGGTATTTTCAGACTTTCTGCGTTCCATGACCAAAAATTCCAATTTAATTCAAATTTGGGATCATATATTAGATGTCAAACTGCGTGTTTCTATGATAGCTATTCTGGGAATTAGTCACAAATCTGCTCCTGTAAGTGTGAGAGAGGCTTTCGCCTTTGATGATCAGGAAAAGACAACCTTTATCAAACAGATTAAACAATCGCTCTCCCTGGAGGGAATCGTAATATTATCCACCTGCAACAGGACAGAAATTTATCTGCATACTGCGATTGCTAATAAGGGAGAGGTCTTCAACCGGATTGCCGATGCATTGCTGGAACACAAGCATGCTGCAAACCAGGACAGGGGAATTTTTTATTTCCTGACAGGAGCATCAGCTGTGGAGCATCTGTTTAAAGTATCCTCGGGTCTGGAATCGATGGTCATTGGTGAGGATCAGATCATAGGCCAGGTAAAGGAGGCATTTCGTCATTCCCAGAAAACAAAATCGGCCGACAGTATACTGTCAAGGTTGTTCACAAAGGCCATTGAGGCAGGTAAACGGGTTCGTACCGAAACACGGATAAAACGGGGAGCTGCTTCGGTGAGTTCTGCAGCTGCAGAGCTTTGCCACAAAATATTTCCGGATCTTCAGACCATAACAGTCCTGATTGTGGGAGCAGGTCAAACAGCCGACCTGGTTTTACAGGGTATCATGAAGAAGATACAACCGGAAATTATCATTGCCAACAGAACCCCGGAAAGAGCTGAAAAATTGGCAAAAAAATACGGAGGCAGGGCCATCGCACTCTCTGCTGTAGAATCTGTCATTGCTCATTGTGACCTGGTCATTGCAGCCACTTCATCAAAAGAGCGGCTCATTACCAGGGAAATTGCAGAAAGTTCCATGGCGGGGCGTCAATTCAAAAAGCAGGTTTATATTGACCTGTCGGTACCTGCAAATATATCAAAGCAGGTAGATGAAATTGAAAAGGTGCGGTATTACGGAATGGATGAATTGCAGACCATTGTAATAAAAAACATGGAACGAAGAAAATCTGCCATCCAACAGAGTATGATTGTTATTGGTGAAGTGATGGAAGAATTCATGCAATGGATGGATATTCAGAACCTGACCCCTACCATCATGTCCATCAAAGAGAATATGAAGAATTTTCAGCAAACTGAGCTTGAAAATTTCAAAAAGGTCAATAAAATAAAGGAACACGCCCTCATCGACCAATATTCAGAACATATTTCCGAAAAATATGCCCGGATATTTATCAGGAGACTGAAAGAAGTGACTGAAAATGGTAAGAATCCCGAATATTTAAGGGTCATTAATAACCTGTTTGAGCCAACCGGAAATGACAAATAGCGTAGTAAAAATCGCGAGCCGCGGGAGCAGATTGGCGCTATACCAGGCAAACCAGGTAAAGATGGCACTTGAAAACCGGTTTCCGGAAATAGTATTTGAAATCCGGGTATTTAAAACCAAGGGAGACAAAATCACCGATGTACCGCTGTCAAAGATCGGCGACAGGGGCCTCTTCACCAAGGTGCTTGAAGATGCACTCTTGGGGAATGAAGCAGACCTGGCGGTGCACAGCCTGAAAGATATGCCGACGGAACTGCCGGAAGGATTGAGCGTGACAGGGGTATTGCAAAGGGGTGAAGTACGGGATGTACTGGTCAGCGTAACCGGAAAAAAACTGGCTGATCTCGATGAAACCGATGTTGTTGCAACATCAAGTCTCCGAAGAACAGCCCAGCTGTTGCACTACAACAGTAACTTAAAGATTGTCGATATCAGGGGTAATATAGACACAAGGATTAAAAAAATGGAGGAAGGTCATTGCACCGCCATGGTTATGGCAGCCGCCGGCTTACAGCGACTGGATTACCATGATAAAATTTCCGAAATCCTCTCCCCCGAAATTATGACCCCGGCAGTGAGCCAGGGAGCCATTGCCATCGAAATCAGGGAAGACGATCCAGCTATCGGACCCCTGGTGGAAGCGATTAACCATCTTCCCACCTTTGTTGCGGTTCAGGCCGAAAGAGCCTTTCTCAAAGCACTGGATGGAGGATGCCAGGTTCCCATTGGATGTTATACCGAATATTCAGGAGATACCCTGAAGATATCGGGATTAGTCGCTGATACGGATGGCAAATCAATGATGAAAGATTCTGTTACCGGTAAGATCGGTAAAGCGGAGGAAACAGCCCTTTTACTGGCCCAACGTTTCCTGGACAGGGGGGCAAAAGAGATGATACGTAAAATCAGAATTTTGAATGACTTATGACCCTGGAAGGAAAGGTTTTCATATCAACGGTCAGTGCCGGTAAATCGGCTGAGATCAGGAATATATTCCAACCGCTTGGCGCAACAGTGGTTGATTGTCCAATGACTGCAGTTGTTGGTAGTGATCTTACACCACAAGTGAAAGAGGTCATGATTAACCTGGGGAAATTTCACTGGATCATTTTTACCAGTGCGAACGGGGTCATCTTTTTCCACCGGTTTTTGCAGCAGTCAGGTAACAGTACCATGCTTCCCCCGAAAATAAAAGTGGCCGTAGTAGGACCCAAAACGGCACTTGCATTGGAAAAAACAGGTAGAACAGCTGATTTCACAGGGTCAGGTGACAGCGCGGAGAGTTTGCTGGATGAACTGATTGAAAACTTTTCCATGGAGGGATCTGAGATACTGCTGCCCCTGGGTAATCTTGCTCCTGAAACACTGGAAATAGGTCTGTCGGAAATAGCTGTTACAACACGAATGAATGTCTATCATACGATAAAAACGAATATTCGTGATACAACCCCGTTTAACCTGGTTAAAAGCAACAGGTACGACCTTGTTCTGTTCACCAGTCCTTCAGGTGTATTGAACTTTTCAGATACCCTGGGAACAGAGATTGAAAACCAGGGAGTAAGGGCAGCAGCCATAGGGAAAGTTACATCCAGGGCAGTTGATAAACAGGGATACTCATGCCTGGTAACAGCCAGCACTTCCACCTACCAGGGGCTGGCCGATGAAATAGTCAATTATTATAAATCCAAAAATAGAAGTTATGTCCTATCCTGAAACACGGTTAAGAAGACTCCGGAAAAATCCGGTATTAAGAGACATGGTCACTGAGACCAAACTCTCAGCGGACGATTTTATCATGCCACTGTTTGTGTGCCATGGAACAGCTGTTAAGAATCCGATCTCCTCCATGCCTGGCAATTACCAGATGTCGGTGGATTATATTGTTGAAGAGTGCAAGAGACTCGTGGATAAGGGGGTCAGATCGGTCCTGTTTTTCGGAATTCCCGACAAAAAAGATGAAACCGGCATGGTGGCTGCACACGACAATGCCATAGTTCAACAGGCAATCAAAGCGGTAAAAAAGGAGGTAAGTGATATGTTCCTGATTGCCGATATATGCAACTGTGAGTACACCACCCACGGACATTGCGGCACCATTGTGAATGGAGATGTTGATAATGATCTGACACTGGAAACACTGGCCAGCCAGGCGTTATCATTTGCACGGGTCGGGGTTGATATGGTTGCCCCCAGCGACATGATGGACGGACGTATAGGTCGCATTCGCCATGCGCTGGATGATGATGGATTTTCGGAAATTCCCATCATGTCCTACGCTGCCAAATATGCCTCTGCATTTTACGGACCGTTCCGCGAAGCGGCCGAGAGTGCCCCGCAGTTCGGTAACCGTGCCTCCTACCAGATGAATCCGGCCAACAGCGACGAGGCCATGAGGGAAATTGCACTGGATATTGAAGAGGGAGCAGACATCGTTATGGTGAAACCTGCGCTCAGTTATCTTGACATTATACGTCGTGCCAAGGATGAATTTAATATTCCGGTAGCAGCGTATAATGTAAGTGGAGAATTCTCCATGGTAAAAGCTGCAGCAGCGAATGGATGGATCGATGAGGAGCGTATTGTCAAAGAGATCCTCACCTCCATCAAAAGAGCCGGGGCAGATATCATCCTCACATACTTTTCAGAGGATATCATAGGTTGGCTGAATAAGTAAAAGGAACATCCAATATCATTCAAGGACTATGCAAATAGAAAAAAGTATTCAGGAATTCAGACGTGCACAGGAAAGTATCCCCGGTGGTGTAAACTCGCCCGCTCGGGCATTTAAAAGTGTAAAAGGGGATCCGGTTTTTATTAAAAAGGCCATGGGATCGAAGATTACCGACATAGACGGTAACGAATATATCGACTTTGTAGGTTCCTGGGGGCCGATGATCCTGGGTCATGCCGATGAACGGGTCATAGGGGCTGTCCAGAGGGCGGCATCATTGGGAACAAGCTACGGTGCACCCACCATTGTGGAGACCGAACTTGCGGAACTGATAAAAAAGATGGTCCCGTCCATGGATCTGGTACGGATGGTCAATTCAGGTACGGAAGCTACCATGAGTGCAGTACGCCTGGCAAGGGGATATACCGGGAGAGACCTGGTAATTAAGTTTGAGGGTTGTTACCACGGCCATGCCGATAGTTTTCTGATTAAAGCCGGTTCTGGGGCCCTTACCCTGGGTATATCCGATAGTCCGGGTGTGACAAAGGGGACTGCGAAGGATACCCTCGTTGCACAATACAACGATCTCGGAACCGTCGAGGAGATATTCAGAGAAAAGGGCGACCAGGTAGCAGCGATCATCGTGGAGCCGGTACCTGCCAATATGGGGGTCTTCCTGCCTGAACCAGGATTCCTGGAAGGGTTGCGGGAGATCACTGAGAAATATGGTGCCTTGTTAATCTTTGATGAAGTGATCACCGGTTTTCGCCTGGCAAAAGGAGGAGCCCAGGAACTTTATAATGTTCGTCCCGATATTACCACGCTGGGAAAGATTATTGGCGGTGGTCTACCGGTGGGCGCTTACGGGGGAAGACGGGAGGTGATGAACAGCCTGGCACCGGCTGGCCCGGTATACCAGGCTGGAACCCTCTCTGGTAACCCGCTTGCCATGACGGCCGGACTGGAAACCCTGAAAATTCTGGATGAAACGCCGGGGTTGTACAGTGATCTGGACCAAAAAGGTGCCATCATGGAGAAAGGATTACTGGAAAATCTCATGCAGACCGGGATACCAGGGGTAGTGAATAGGATCGGATCGTTAATGACCCTGTTTTTTACTGAAGAGCCGGCGGTACATTCACACGCAACCGCGGTGAGATCCGATACAGTTCGGTATGCCAGCTATTTCAGGCTCGCATTGGAGAATGGAATCTATCTTGCCCCTTCCCAATTTGAGGCAGTGTTCATTTCTTATGTACATTCCAGTGAAGATTTGGAAAAGGCCCGGTTAGCCAGCCTGACTGCCATGAAACAATTAAATCTGTAATAAAAACCGGATGGCATGCTATCCATACCCTAAGTATACGGTGATATACGAAAATTATGCAAAATTCAATATTACTTCAGACCCTGAACGGTAAATACACTTCACGCCCCCCTGTCTGGTTTATGCGACAGGCCGGAAGGATTTTGCCATCTTACCTGGAACTGCGTTCCCACCATTCGTTCTGGCAGATGATGAACGAACCAAAGCTGGCTGCGCAGGTAACACTCCTGCCGGTAGACGACCTGGGTGTGGATGCAGCCATTCTGTTTT
>JBBDIE010000147.1:0-7885 GCA_040880545.1 Bacteroidales bacterium
CTCTTACCATTCCGAACAGAGAAGTTAAGCTCATCAGCGCTGATGGTACTGCATTTGTGGGAGAGTAAGTCGTTGCCTATCTTTTATTAATCCTGTTCCGGTTTTCCGGAACAGGATTTTTTTATTAACAACTTTGCCAGCCAATTATCTCCTTTTTTTACCCATTTATACTGTTCCTGACTCGCAGCCCTGTATAACTTTATAATCTTTCTCCATGGAAGTCCGTTATCTTTATACTGTATGTTGGTGAAACCTTTTTTAATACATATGGTCCTCCTGTCGATGATCCTTACTACCGGGGTCAACGCACAAGTTGTGGATACTTCCAAAACAATCAACGCCTGGAAACTTTTTCATAATTACTCCAGGTTCGAAGATACCAGATTGGATACTTCACTTTTTGAACTGCACCAGCATTTCAGCCCCCTCAACAGAAATGGTATTGCCTACGAACACCTGGGTATCCTGGGTCATGCTGCACAAAACCTATACGTGTTCGACAGACCGGCCACAAACCAATTTCTTTTCGGGTCCGCTATGCAACCCTATCTGGCAAACCCAGACCGTACAACTTTCTACAATACACGTAAACCATTCACGGAACTCATTTACAGCAATATCCTTGGAGTGGAATGGAACGAGGAGACGGTCAGGTTCCTTCATACCCAAAATATGGACCCTTTTACCAATATCGGTATCGATTTTGAAGTTATCGCTGGGAAGGAACTTTATAACAACGAAGAGAGCAGGGTCGCTAAATTTACACTTTTTGGAAGCCGTGCAAAAGAAAAATATTCCGCTTTCGGTACTTTTCACCTGAATAAGTTCATTAACAAAGAAAACGGTGGACTCGATGATCCGGGGTCGTTCCGCAGAGACAGCCTCAGCGATAACTGGAACTACCCGATGAAACTCCAGAATGCGCTATCGGGCTATACCAGGTTGCAGTTTTTCTATACCCAGAAATTGATGTTGTCTAAAAAAAAGGTTGTTACCGACTCTCTTGATGTAACTACGGTATCTGGCAGGAATATCTCGCTGAATCACCAGTTTATGGCCGAAAGAAATTCCAGAACCTATGAAGATCAGTTTAATTTACAACAAGTGCCTGGGTTCTATGATAATTTCTACTATTTCAATGGTGATATCAAAGATTCTGTGGTATTCGACAGGATATCAAATACCATCCAGTTTGTGTTGGGTGACCCATATACCGATAAACTTTCTGCCAGGGTTTATGCAGGCCATGAATTTACCCGTTACGGTCAAAGATCCCCTGAGAAGTTTAAGGTTTTCTCCCACAATGATACTGTCAGTGAAGTTCCGCTGGTTCTCGATTCCATTTTTAAAGACACTGCTTCAACAGCCTTTCATAACAACTTTTTCAATGAATTGTTCGTTGGCTTTCACATGGCAGGACCTCCGGGGAATAAATGGTACTGGAATATCGACGGAAAATACTATTTGGCAGGGTATTACAGAAACAATTTCAAGGTAAATGCAACTTTTTCACGACAGATTTTCAAAAACTACAGGCTCGGATTAAGCGGGAATATCGAAAACAGTAATGTAAGTTATTTTCATAACCATTATTCCTCAGCATTTTTCAGGTGGGACAACGACTTTAGCGCTTCACAGCTCATGAGAGGCGAAGCATTTCTTACCAGTGAGGAACAACATTTCGATGCGGTTTTATCAGCGGGTATATGGACCAATTACCTCTTTTGGGATGAGAATGCATTACCAGCGCAGTATGAATCACCCATTTACCTCTTAACAGGAAAACTTAAAAAACGATTTAAAATATCAGGATTTAATTCACGCAATACACTGATGGTGCAGTATACAACTGCTGAAGAAGTGCTCAGGCTGCCCCTTGTGGCCCTGAAAACATCCAATTACTGGGAGCAGACGCTTTTTAAAGGCGCTCTGACGGCACAGATTGGTATAGATCTCTATATTACAACTCCTTATATGGGCAATGCTTATATGCCCGCGACAGGGGTGTTTTACCTGCAAAATAACGAAATGATCGGCGGATTTCCCTTCGCCGATGCATTTCTTAATTTTAGAATTAAAAGAACCAGAATTTTCGGATCCTATAATAATGGATTTGCAGGGATTTTAAATAATAACTACTTCACAGCTGCCGAATACCCTACAAAACCAGGTTTTTTCAGGTTCGGACTCGCATGGACATTTTATGACTAATAAATGTTCCAAAACATTTCGGCACGTTTTTTGTTAAAGGATGTGACGTTGCGACAAGTAAAAAAGTTCGCTATGAAATTGAAGACAATTAAAATAGTTATTGCAGTATCAATTATGTTGCTCACACCCGTGTTATTTGACGCGTGTGGAAAAAAGCAGCATACTGACGAATATCATTCAGGTAAAGAGACGTCAACGATGACCGATCTCGACAGGATACGTGAGAAAGGCAGACTGGTAGTAGCCGCAGATTATAACTCCACCAGCTATTTCATTTATCGTGGACAGCCCATGGGTTACCAGTACCAGATGCTGCAGGAATTAGCCAACTACCTCGATCTCAGACTCGATGTACAGGTTACCAACAATATCGAAGAAACATTCAGCCAACTGAATGAAGGAAATATCGATCTGATCGCTATTAATCTTACAGTTACAGGCGACAGGAAGAACAGGGTGGCGTTTACCTATCCTCATACCCAAACAAGACAGGTACTGGTTCAGCGGATGCCGGAAAGTTACGCAAGACTGAACCGTTTACAACTGGAAGATTCATTGATACGTAACCAGCTTGACCTTGGTGGTAAAACTGTATATGTACAGAAGGGATCAGTTTACGCGGAGCGATTGAGAACTCTCTCCAACGAAATTGGTTCGGAGATTATTATCGAATCGGTACCTATTGAAGCAGAACAGCTTGTGCAGATGGTGGCAAGGGGGGAGATCGAATATACTGTGTCAGATGAGAATGTGGCACTGGTAAACAAAACCTATTTTCCCATCCTGGATGTGCAAACGGCTGTTTCTTTCCCGCAAAATCTTGCATGGGCAGTCCGCAAGGATTCGGATGCATTAAAGGATGAAATTGATGCATGGATGATGGATTTCAGAAAATCAACCAGGTATGCCATAATCTATAATAAATACTTCAGGAACCAACATACCGCATCTATTGTTTCCAGCGACTATTATGTGCTGGGAAGTGGGAAAATTTCCAGGTACGATGAGGTTATTAAAAGAGAAAGCGAGCGTATTGGCTGGGACTGGCGATTGGTATCGTCCATGATATACCAGGAATCGCGGTTTAATCCGGGAGCCATCTCCTGGGCTGGCGCTTTTGGCTTGATGCAATTGATGCCTTCAACAGCCGGACGTTTTGGTGTTAGCCGTAACTCGTCTCCCGAATCGCATATTCGTGCCGGGGCCAGCTTTATAAAATGGCTCGATAAAAGATTTGAGGATGAAATTCCGGAACCGGTTGAACGGACCAAATTTGTGTTGGCGGCCTACAATGTGGGTAAAGGACACGTGGATGATGCAAGAAGACTGGCCGAAAAATATGGAAACGATCCAAACGTGTGGGAAGGTAGTGTTGAAAACTGGCTGTTGAATAAATCACAGCCCAGGTATTTCCGTGATCCGGTAGTGAAACACGGGTACGCAAGGGGAATTGAAACCACCAACTATGTAAAACAGGTGATGGATCGTTATGATCACTATAAGAATATCGCCGACGAAGGGTTGCTTGCTAGTTTCCAATCAAAGCCATAAATTCTGAAAGCATCATAGCTGTTGCTCCCCAGATCATCTCACCTGAAATATCAAAATACGGCGTGGTCACCGGTACTCCATGGCGATCAAAATTTCCGGTTCTAATATTTTCCGGATCTGTTATCTCCCTGATTGTCGGGCAGATCAAATATTGAACTTCGGTTGAGTCAGGTTTGAAATCGGGCACATCACCAACCCAACCCACAAACGGGTGAACACAAAAATTACTTACCGCTATATAGAGGGGTGTCAATGAACCAAGCACCTCAACAGATAAAGCAGGTACTCCTGTCTCCTCTTCAGTTTCACGAAGTGCGGTGCTTACAAAACCTGTATCAAACGGCTCATTCATCCCCCCGGGAAAACTAACCTGTCCGCTATGTGGGCCTTTGTATTCATTGCGTTTAATGAATACGGTTCTTAATTCACCACCATCAGGATACAACAACAAAAGTACCGAAGCATCCGAGCAACCCTCTTCAGGCGTAAATTTCATTTTCACTTCCGGGGCCATCCGCTCCTGGGCCGCTCTGCCAGGCAGCCTGCCTGACAATAACTCAACAAGTTTCTCCTTATTTAAATTCTCAATCATTAGGTATTCATCGAAAAATATTGGATTTTTGAATGAAACAAAGATAACGCATGATCCCTCAACTCAAGTTTATTTGTATAGTTTTAAGTCTGTTGATGGTCCCGGGACTCGCTGGGGCCCAGGAACAGCAAAACATTTTAGATCAAAACAGGATCGACAGTATTCAGCAACTGTTATCTGCCAGAATCAACCGGCAGTTGAACCAGGTTCAGGCAAGGTTTCAGAGCGAATTGAATGCGCAACGCATTTTAGTGGATTCTCTCATTTCGGAGGTCAACCGGAGGGAAGCTGAAATAGTAAAACTTGAAAGTAAAAGCCAGGAGCTTACGCAACAATTGGCCAGAACCAATCAGTCGGTCATTGCCAATCGAAGTACTATTTCTGCAGAGAAGGAACGGTTCCGGCGGATGTTCCTGATTTCAGGTTTTACGCTGCTGACCCTGGTTCTGGTTATCACACTACTTTATTTCCTGATGCTGATGAGACATACCGAACAGACGGAGCAGAAAATCAGCGCCCTGAGAAAATATACCTACCAGGAAATAGAGGTAACCAGGAACAGCCTGATAAAAAAAATAAAAAAACAGGTGAATAAGCTACGTACCAAACTTCCCAAAGAGAAGAAGACAGGAAGAAAAAAGCGCAGAAAGAAGTAGTCATCCCATCGCTCAGTTAAACCGTATCGATTTTTCCGGGGATACCCTTGCGATAATCATTGAAGGTATTAGCAGGAATAGGAGGGTAGAGGCCAGCGTACCAACATTCAACAGGAGAATGTGCTGAAAATTCAGATTGATCGGAACTGTATCGAGGTAATATGATGACGGATCCAGGGTAATAATGTTGAATCTGTATTGCAGGAAACAGATCAGTAGTCCGATCAGGTTACCCCATATTAACCCCTTCAGTGCGAGATATCCCGATTGGTATAAAAATATCTTGCGGATGGATGCATCTATGGTTCCCAGTCCTTTCAGAATCCCGATCATGTTTGTACGTTCCAGGATAAGGATCAACAGTCCGGAGATCATGTTGAAGCCTGCCACAACCAACATGAGTATGATAATGATGATGACGTTCATATCCTGCAGATTCAGCCAGTCAAAGATCTGGTTGTATTTCTCAGTTACCGGAATCACCTTGAGGGCTGAACCATCTTCCGTAAAATCCAGTGCAGTAATGTCCCTGATCTGCCAGGCAGCTTCCTCTGCATCCCTGATGGAATGCAACATGATTTCATAACCGCTCACCTGGTTGGTGGTCCAGTTGTTCAATCGCTGAACATGCTTAATATCTGAGAATACATAGAGTTTATCAAACTCAACCAGGCTGGTACGGTAGATGCCTGAAATTGTGAAACTCCGTGCCCTGGGGGGGTCCTGGATAAAATACATATTAAACTTGTCGCCAACCTTCAGATTAAGCATGCTGGAAACCGATTCTGAGATCAATACGTTGTTGGAACGCACACTGTCGTTGATACTTATTGGCTTTCCGGATACCAGGTTTTTATTAATAAAACCCCAGTCATAATCGGGTCCGGCTCCCTTCAATACAGCCCCCTGGATATTCTCATCGGTTTTTATTATTCCCGCCTTGATGGCAAAGATCTGCACCTGCTTCACCTGGGGCAGTGCCTCAATTTCTTCAAGTATAGGCAAATCTTTTCTCACCGGGGTGGTCTCATAAGAGGTGTTGGAATCCATGTTCACCAACTGAATATGAGAACCGAAACCGATCACCTTGTTGGAGATTTCACGTTTGAACCCGGTAACAATGGCCACTGCCACGATCATGACTGCCAGTCCAAGTGCGATGCCAAAAGTGGCGATACCTACAATGGAACTTGAAAACCTTTTTTGGTCGCTCTTGTGGCCAATGATCCGCTTCGCTATGAAAAGTTCAGTATTCAAATTTCAATCTATTCAGGGATTAAAAATAGTCAACTTTAGCTGATTACGTGTAGCCGGAATCATATTCTTTATTTCATTCTTTCATTCCGATACTACTTTGTGGATTAGCTTTGTATATTTGCAGCCAACACTGATCAGTTTATATGCGGTACACACTCCTTGCATACCTGTTTTTCCTTCTTTCTTCCTGCAATGGACAAGAACAGCCAGTACAACCTGGTGCAGCACAGCTTGAAAAATTGCTGTCCGAAACAGAAGGGAAGAACATCGCGATTGTGGCCAATCAGTCCACCCTGTTAAATGGAAATCACCTGGTTGATACCTTATACAGGCTAAGCAGGGACCGATTTTCTGTTCGGAAAATATTTGCTCCGGAGCATGGGTTCCGGGGTGATGTGGACGATGGGGTTGCTGTATCCGACGATATTGATAAAGAGACAGGTATCCCTGTTATTTCGCTGTACGGGAGAAACAAAAAGCCCAACAAAGATCAACTTCAGGGGATTGACATGGTAATATTCGATATCCAGGATGTAGGTGTACGGTTCTATACATTTATTTCAACATTGCATTACGTGATGGAAGCCTGCGCGGAAGAGCGGATACCGGTGGTAATTCTTGACCGGCCAAATCCCAATGGCAATTATGTTGACGGACCGCTGCTAGAACCGGAATTCCATTCATTTGTCGGCATGCACCCCATTCCTGTGGTACATGGGTTGACAATCGGGGAGCTGGCCATGATGATTAATGGTGAAAGGTGGCTGGAAGGTGGAATACGTTGTGAACTGAAGGTCATTCCCTGCCTGAATTATTCCAGGCACCGTGTATATAAACTTCCGGTAAAACCTTCTCCCAACCTGCCCAATGAACATACAATTAAAATATATCCATCTACCTGCTTTTTCGAAGGGACAATTATAAGCGAGGGTAGGGGAACCCAATGGCCATTTGAGGTTTACGGACATCCGGAACTGCCGGGTGAATTTTCATTTACTCCGGTGGGTATTCCCGGTATGTCGATGTATCCCAAGTTGAAAGGGGAGACCTGTTACGGTGAGGATTTGAGGAGTTATGTACCTGAAGGGGGATGGAACAGGCTGGAGTTGAAATGGGTGATCGATGCCTATAATAATTTTCCCCGGAAGGAGGATTTCTTCACCCCCTATTTTGACAAGCTGGCAGGCACTGCCAGGCTGCGCAAACAAATAGAAGAGGGGTGGACAATGGAAGAGATCCGGGAATCGTGGCAGGCGGACCTGGATGCATATAAGGCAATGCGTACAAAATATCTTATCTATGAGTAAACACGATGATAGATGACTTAATTCCTTGAAAATATGAATTTAACCATGCTGCCCGAGGGTGCAATGCTTCAACTCACCATGCATATTTCCAGGTAATTTTTATGTGAATATCTTCAATCTTATTAACTTGAGGAGGTTTAACCATAAATACCCCAACTATGGACAGCAGAGTTTTCATCGCTATTTTACTGGTTATCTTTATAAATGCAGGACAAGTCTCGGGTCAGTCTGATTCACTCGTACGCTATTCAGATCTTAAATTTCACAGTGCGTTTGAAAAACAATCTTTTCAAGACTTTGTGCATGGAGTA
>JBBDIE010000147.1:7985-11311 GCA_040880545.1 Bacteroidales bacterium
ATGGCATTTCACTCCCAGGGATCAGATGACGGTGAAAAGTATATGATTGAAGCTATTAAGCTGAGGACGAATCACAGGGATCTGAATACGTTGGTCCAGATTCACTTTGAAACCAGGCTAAACAGGTTACGTGATCCGGGAATGTTGTTGGAAGAAGTTTCCAGGATCAGGGAAGTAGCATCTTTCGGGATACTGGAGGAATTACTTTCCTTGTATGAATTATACGGTACAATGGCGTCGGTAAAGCCATTGGTTGATAATAAGAAAATCAGGGAGGCTGAGGCACTCATTGAAAAGTTTGAGCAAAACTGGCAGGTGTTGCCAACACATTACAATGTGGAGCATGCCATAGCGGAAGCCTACAGATCGCTCGCTGTATATTATTTTTACAGGGGAAATAAAACCAGGGCAAGGTCAATTGTTGAACGGGGACTACAATATGTGCCGGGTAATAAGTTTCTTAAATCGGCTGTATATTAATTTCAAATTCAAATTCAGTTTCTGAGAACAAAATTATTTTTGTTCATACCCCGGCAGTTGCCGATGTGAATGATCACAATAGGGGGCAGTTTTTGTCATTTTACAACTGCACCATTTCACCAACCGTGCTTCGGTAATGTTTACCAGCAGAGGTTTGAAATTAGTTGTAGCATGAGAACCATCACAAAAGGGCTGGTTTTTACTTCTTCCACAGGCACACCATGCATAGATTCCAGGTTGCATCTCAATTTTGATGGATCGCAATCCGGCAATTAGCGGTTTCTCTTTTTCTGACATTGGTTCCCGGGTTAAGTTTCAAATTTGATGATCGTGCTGGAGTGTTCGGGCAGATACAGTACTCAGAACTTTCGTGGATCACTGGGTACAAATATTCTATACTTTCCCGGGATAGGTTTTCAGTGCCTCTTCCAGGACCTCCATCGCCTTCTCCAGGTCCGCTTTCTTCAATACGTAGGCAATTCGCACCTCCTGTTTTCCAAGACCGGGGGTTGAATAAAATCCACTGGCCGGGGCCATCATTACCGTTTGGTTCTCGTGCTCGAAATCACTGAGTATCCATTGTGCAAATTTATCGGTATCGTCCACCGGAAGGTGCACTACGGTATAAAAAGCGCCACCTGGCGACGGGCAGATCACACCCGGAATTTTGTTCAGCGCTTCAACCATATAGTCACGCCGTTCGATATATTCATCATATACCTCCCTGAAATATGAGGCCGGGGTATCAAGCGCCGCTTCACCGGCAATTTGTCCGAATGAGGGTGGACTTAGCCTGGCCTGGGCAAATTTCAGCGCAGTATCCAGTACGGCCCGGTTTTTTGTAACCAATGCTCCTATCCTGGCTCCGCACATGCTGTACCGTTTGGAAACGGAATCCATCATGATCACATGTTCTTCCAACCCTTCCAGGTACATGGCAGAAAAATGTTCCTTCCCGTCGTAACAGAACTCCCTGTAAACTTCGTCTGAATAGAGGTAAAGATCGTGTCGTTTTACAATTTCTCCCAGTTGCCTTATCTCCTCTTCAGAATAGAGATAACCCGTCGGGTTGTTCGGATTGCAGATGATGATGCCCCTGGTTTTGGGCGTGATCATCTTCTCAAATTCCTCCATGGGAGGAAGCGCAAAGTTGTTTTCAATACAGGAGGTGATGGGAACCACCTTTACCCCGGCAGCTGTGGAGAAACCATTGTAATTTGCATAGAATGGCTCCGGGCAGATCACCTCTTCACCCGGGTTTACGGTCGACATCAGTGCAAATGAAATGGCCTCGGAGCCACCGGTGGTAATCATGATCTCCGTGTGATCCACATCGATATTGATCTTCCTGTAATGTTCCGCCAGTTTCCTGCGGTAGCTCTCCATACCGGCCGAATGGCTGTATTCGATCACCTCCTCTTTCAAATTCCTGATGGCACTTAATGCTTCAACGGGGGATTTGATATCGGGCTGACCGATATTGAGGTGGTATACTTTTCGGCCCTTGCTCTTTGCCTCTTCGGCATAGGGAACCAGTTTGCGGATGGGTGAGGAGGGCATGGCCCGGCCTTTGTCTGATATAGTTGGCATTTTATGAGGATTTTTCTTTGGGTACTACTTTGCCCCTGATCATGATTTTAACCGGTGAGTTGGAAGCACTGGAATAGACATAGACAGATTTCATAAATGAGCCCACCAGTTCGGTGTTGTATTTCACCTCAATTTTTCCTGTTCCCCCCGGCTCAATGGGATCTTTTGGCCAGGAAGGGACCGTACACCCGCAGGATGTCCGCACACGGTTTATGACAACGGCTTTCTCACCGATATTTTTAAACTCAATGGTATATAACCCGTCACTCTTCTCCGGAATCTCACCATAATCGTATGTGGTTTGACTGAAATAGATCTCGTTGCCCTCTTTTTTTGACTTCTCTTCCGGCTTATTTACACAAGAGAAAAGTAATACAGTGGCAAACCCCGCTAATAAAATTCTTTTTATCATAATACTTTCAATTCAATTACAAATTTAACAGAATTGCGGGACATAGGCTCAGTCACCCCTCGTGTTTAATGACAGAATGTGCATTTATGATCCATTCACAGGGTTGGTTATCAGAAATGGTCCCGTTAGCCTACCCGGAATTTATCAATACATCTCCTCCACGTTCCATACAAATGCCCGTATCCCCACATCCTTGTTTACCTCATCCATGCGTCTTACTGCCTCAAGGACCGGCTGTACCACGTCATCTTCAACCACCGCCAGCCTGGCTGTGTTTTGCTCGGGCCAGGTATGTGTGTTCATGTGCGGATCGCCGGTTTCACTTCCCCTTCCGGTAAGATTGGTCCAGCGGGTGAACCCCCGGATGGCAAGCTTATCGAACATGTATTCTACCTTTTCGGTATGTGCCTGGTTATATACGATGAATATTGCTTTCATATCGTTTTGTTTTCCATAAAATCAAATTCTGAAGATACCTTTAGCTTCTTCCCGCTTCCCACAAACCAACTGTAAACAACCGGAACAAGAACCAGGGTGATGAATGTGGAGAATATGAGTCCCCCGATTACCGCTATCCCCATGGGGCTCCATATTTCCGATCCGTCTCCGGTGCTGAGCGCCAGGGGAAGCATTCCCAGGATCGTTGTAAGTGATGTCATGAGTACCGGCCTTAACCTGGATTTTCCAGAAAGAATAATTGCCGCTTTCAATTCGTGCCCCCTTTGTCTCATCAGGTTTATATAGTCCACAAGAACGATGGCATTCTTTACCACGATCCCGATGAGCATCACCCCGCCAACAAGCGATATGGTACTCATGGTTATTCCCGTTACCAGGTGGGCCA
>JBBDIE010000147.1:11411-17061 GCA_040880545.1 Bacteroidales bacterium
ACTTTGTATGGCGTTGTGGTTACCGATACGATCCTTTGTCTGCTTTTGTGCTCAATGTTCGGTGGCACCCAGTACTCTTCAATACTTGCAATCTCTCTGAGTCGAACAGACTGCCCCTGCTGGTTTGTCAGTAGAATGTTCCGGATATCTGAAATTGAATTACGGTCCTCTTCATTATACCGGATCACAATATCGTACTCATTTCCGGACTCCCTGAATTTCCTCATGAACGGACCCTCAATCCGGTTTCGTACAGCATTTGCAATGGTATAGGTGTTCAACCCGTGAATGGCCATTTTTTCCCTGTTGGGAACAATCTGCAACTCCGGCTTTACCGGGTCACGGCTGACAGCCACATTGGTTGCCCCATTCACCTTCCTTAGACTGTCGGCAAGTTCCTCCGCAACGGCTGAAGTTTTCTGAAAATCATATCCGAAAACATCAATGGCAATATTGTTACTCATCATCGGACCCATACCTCCGTTTGGTATCACATTGAAAGTGACGATCTCAGGAATAGTTTTAAGGTATTTCCGAAGGTTCTCGCTTATTTCCCATACATCCCGCTCCCGCTCTTCCTGGTTGATCAGGATGGCCGTGATATTAATGATATGTGTACCTGATTCTGCGAACAGCGACATGATCCCGCCCTGGTCATCAGCCCCTGAAGAGGTGCTGAGAAGTTTAATTTCCGGGTAGTTCTCAGTAAGAAAGCCATCTATTTTTCTCGCAATTCTGGAGGTTTCGTTTACCCTGGTACCGGTTGGTAATTCTACCATTGCCGAAAACTGACCTTCGTCTGCTTCTGGAAATACCACGAATCCAATATTTTTTACCAGGGCCAGTGAAGCGAAGAAAATGGCTAAAGTACCAACGATCACGAGCCATTTTACATTCAGCGCCCTGGCCAGGGTCTTCCCATACATCTGGTTCATCCACTCAAGGAACCGGTCGATGGTGTTTGCATAACTGTACGGATTGTTGCTTTTTGTTTTATTCTTTATTCTGAGCAGCTTTGAGGCAAGCATCGGGGTAAGGGTGATTGCTGCAATGGTTGATGTTACTACGGTAATGGAAACCACAAACCCTAACTGCTTGAATAGCATGCCAGTAAGGCCGGGTATCAAAGTTAATGGCAGGAATACTGCAAGTACCGTCAGGGTGGTAACAATAACTGCCAGCCAGACCTCATTGGTGGCATAAATTGCTGCCTCCCGGGGCCGGCTCTTTCTTTCCACATGCTTGGTTATATTCTCAAGAACAACAATGGCATCGTCCACCACCATTCCTATGGCTATGGAGAGGGAAGAAAGAGAGATGATATTGATCGAATTATCCGTTACAAACAAGTATACAAATGAAACGATCAGGGAAATGGGAATGGTGAGAATCACAATAAAGGTGGCCCGCCATCGGCCCAGGAAAAACAGTACTACCAGAACAACAAAGATTGCTGCAAACATCAGTGACTTTGTCAGGTTGTTGATAGATCCCCTGATAAAATCTGATGAATCAAAAAATAGTTCTATCTCAACATCAGGAGGGAGGGTTTTGATGAGTTGTGGCATTATCTTCTTGATGTCCTCGGAAATCTTTACAGTATTGGCACCCGATTGTTTTTGTACAATGATTCGCAATCCGGTTTTGCCGTTTATTTTTTCATCAAAGGTCATATCCCTGATGGTATCCTTCACTGTGGCTATGTCCCTGAGGTAAACTGTCTGGCCATTGAAACTGGTCAATACAATGTTTTTGATCTCATCGCTTTCGGCAAATTCGCCCTGGACCCTTAGTGGATAATCCATCAGTCCCATTTCGATATTACCCGCGGGCAGGTTCATGTTTTCTGCATTCAGCACAGCGGCTACCATCTCCACCGTAAGGTTGTACCCTTCCAGCTTTTTAGGATCTATATCGATCTGTACTTCCCTTCCCGGTGCGCCATTCATCCCTACGGCACCTACCCCCTCTATCCTGTTGAGCGGATTGATGACTTTTTCATCCAGGATCTTTTCCAGGGCAGCATAACTCTCTCCGGCAGTTACAGAGTAATAGAGGATGGGCATCATGGATGAGTTGAACTTGAATATGGCAGGTTCGGTAACCTCGTCAGGCAGGAAGGGCTCCACAAAATTAAGGGCATCCCTGATTTCATTGGTTGCCTCATCAAGGTCCTTCCCAAATTCAAATTCAAGCACCACAACCGACATATTATCCCTGGAAACAGAAGTGATCTCTTTCAGATCACTCACTGTATTCAGATTAGTCTCAATCAGGTTAGTTACATTGATCTCAATATCCGAAGCACTGGCCCCATCATACATTGTAAGCACTGAAATCGCCGGAAATTCAAGTTCCGGGTAGAAATCAATGGGCAGTTGTTTCAGGGAATATCCCCCCAGCACCACAACTGCCACAAATAACATGATGGTGGTAACTGGCCTTTTAACCGCGTTTCCGTATATACTCATGACTATCTTCTTTTCAATAATTATTCACTAACAACCTTCACTTTGTCACCATCCATCAGGTTTACATGGCCTGCATAGATCAGCTGGTCGCCTTCTTTTACACCGTTTGTAAGCAGTTCCAGCCTGTCATCCAGTCTTTCGCCTATCTTAACGGGAACTTTTCTGGCTATACCGTTCTCATGGATAAACACATACCTGTTGTTGGTTCCGGGTTGCTTCTGAACGGCAATGGCCGTTACAAGGAGCGCTTCCCTGTCGCCCATTTCCAGTGTCACAGTGCTGTACATCCCGGGGCGCAGCCTGTAATCAGCATTCTGTAAACGTAATTCCACAGCGAAGGTTCGGGTGGCCGCGTTGATGGTCGGATGGATCCGGTAAACCTCGGCTGATAATGTATCGGCAGGGTAAACCTCTGTAACAACACTGGCTGACTGTCCGCGTTTTATCAATGGAAGATAGGATTCGGAAAGGTTGATAAAGACCTTTAAAACGTCCATTTTCACCAGGCTTACGATCGCCGATTTCCCGGCCGGGGTGTTCGGCGCCGGAGAAAAGAGTTCCCCGTCGTTGAAATACTTTCCGGTTATGACCCCGTTATAAGGTGCCCGCAGTACGGTATTCTCCTTCAGGTTCTCAAGCATAACACCGGTTACGCTGACCTGTGTTTTCAGCTGGTCATACGACTGTTGGGTTACGGACCCATACTGCAGCAAAGTGTCCAGCCGTGCAAGGTCCTTTTTCAGATTCATGTACTGGGCCTGGGTCTGTGCAAGTTGAGACCGGTCCATCTGCACCAGTACCTGGCCCTTTTTTACCCTGTCGTTCACATCAACATTGATGGACCTGATCTTTCCTGAAATGCCAGGTGCCAGGTAGGTCTCCTCCTCTGCTTCCATGGTAGCTGTCAGGTTTACGGTACGTTTGATGGTTTGTAATACAATAGGTCTGATCTTTACCGTTTGTATCTCCTCAACAATAGTTGACTCTGTAGTATCGTTCGTTGAATTATTCGATTGTTCATTGCAGGAATACATACCAATAAGAATCAGTACTGATATGGATAATATGATTACTTTTTTCATGGTTGATTTTTTATAGACTACTTAGGTTATTCATTAATTTCTCCAGCTGTATTTTGGCATTCATTACCTCAAATATGGCTTGCAAATAAGAACTTACGGCCTCAAGATAGTTGCTGTTCGACTGGGTGACATCCATGCTGGAAGCCATACCCTGCTGGTATTTCATCCTGTAACTATCAAGCACACGACGAGCCACTGAAACATTCTCTTTTTGGGTATAATAATTTTCCAGGCTGCTTTGCAGGTTATACTTCATCTGCCTGTTCTGTAATTCCAGCCGGTCGCCCAGGATCTCGGCATCACGCTCCGCTATTTCATAATCAATCCTCGCCTGGGTGGTTTTCGCAGCGCGCATTCCACTTGAGAAGATAGGCATATTAACAGCAAAGCCGGCAAGGTGATTAGGGGTCATATCAAAATTAGTTGTTCTCAACTTGAAATTGTAATTGTAAAAGCCAGAAATCGTCGGGCCAAAATTCCATTCCTCAATTTTCCACAATTTTTTAGATATCTCAGCCTGGGAACTCAGGATCCTGTAAGTGATGTTCGATTCCTTCTGAAAATCTTCCAGCAGTAATCCTGCAGGTTCCATCCCCTCAAACAAACCGTCCAGATCGTCTGAAAGGTTAATGTCGGTACCGGCAGGTATTCCCAGGGTAAACCGAAGCATGTTGTAGTTAAGTTCAAGATTTCTTTCCAGGGATTTCATGGAGTTCTCAAGCTGGTTCACAGTAATACGGAACTGATCAACATCGATGGCCTCCGCCATGCCGGTTTCATACATTTTTTTTGTCTGCCCCAGGATCAGTTCCAGGTTATCAAGATTCTGCCTGACCATGTAAAGGGAAGACTCCGTGATCAACACAAGATAATAAGCGTTAACGACCGACTCCTTGGTGTTGGCCTCTGAATTTTCCAGGGATTGCCTGGAGATGATTTTCGCAAGTCTGGCGGTTTGTATGCCAACGATGTACTGTCCGCTGAATATCAGCTGGGCAACCTGCAGTTTGGCTGTCAACTGGTCCGACATCTGGATCGTTGCAGGGGGCATATTCGACTGTAATACACCATCATAATAATTACCTGCACTGTGGTTATACAGGTCTTGCGCTGTTACTCCCGGGAATTCGGAAAGGGTCCTGGTTGCAGCGTCGTTGATCATTTCCTGTGTGAACTCAAAATCTTCAGTAACACCAAATTCAAATTGCAGCTCATAATTAAAGTAGGTCATATAATCCAGGACCGCATCTACCTGCGGAAGACCCTGGCTGATCGCCTCCCAAACACTCTTGTCTGATTTGACCAGCTCCTGGCGGGCATTCATCAGGTTTTTATTGTTTGCTATTGCATATTCCACTGCCCCTTTCAGGTCGAGTGATAGTCCGGACTCTTCTCCTTGCGACATCACACTCACTCCCATCATGGTAGTTGCCAGTATTGAAATCACTCTTTTTCTCATTTGCTAATTGTTTTTATTCATTGGTTTCCGCCTGGACGGAAAATTTTCGTTCATCATCAGATTCAGGTTCGTTCATCACAAGTAAATTATATTGCTTCACCCATTCTTCCGTTATTCATCATTTTTTATCGTACCCTGACTTTCAATAAGCGCTCTCCCTTTTTCAGTTGTAAGCCCTGTTAAATATGGAATGATCACATTATTGAACAGTTCGGCCCGGTGGTATCCCCGTTCTACCAGCTTACTTTCGGGGCTGAACATATTAAACAACTCATGAATGGTAAGATTGACCAATTCCAGGTTGTATTCTGTCTTGAAAATACCCTGTTTAATTCCTTCACTCAGAATCTGCCTGGTGACAGAGTGATCCCTCAGGTCACCATCCTGTTCCAGTTGCTGGAAAATATGGGAATGATACCGTCTTATATCGTGGAAGAAGACTGGGTTGACCTGTTTCATCATATTGATCATGCCACGTAAGAGACTAAACAGCGCCACGACAACGTTTTCAGCATTTTTTATCACCTCATTGACCTCCTTCAGCTGTTGCAACTTGAAGAACTTTATGACCTCCAGCAGCAGTTCATCCTTGTCCCTGAAGTTCTCGTAGATGGTTCTTTTTGAGATCCCCATCTCCT
>JBBDIE010000148.1:0-2729 GCA_040880545.1 Bacteroidales bacterium
AGCTCATGACCGCAGGGAATAACCCTTGATCTCGAACATTATGACCCAGCCACTTTACTCCATTGACAGTCTCTATATAGTTCCAAGCCTTTGGCCTAAAAACTGCCTTATAATGGTTCAAATTAAGCTACCCTGGTGTTATCTGAAAATCAATGTGTTTATCGATTCTGCATCCAATTGTTGAGACAAGCCATCCCTTTTCTCTACCTTCCAGAGATTTTTTTCTGTTGTGGTAACCATTTTAATTGAATCCGGTACAGACCCAAACCCCTCAATGCTAATCGTAACCGGCCTTTTATGTCGATTAATAACCTGTATTATTTGTTCGCCTTCCGGACTGATGCCGCAAATTGCTAAAATTTCGGGATCAGAGCTGGTCGATTGGATGATCCGGGTACCATTATTAAGATAATTGGTATAATGACGTGTGACGTAATAGGATGGGTATTTCACTTTGGTGTCGGCCGACATGATACTATAGTTATTTTGCCAGGTCCAGTAGAGTGATACCGATACCCTGGCATATTTCATCATACGATGAGAAATCACCGCAAAGCGCATACCATAATCCCAGGTGGTATTCATTCCTTTAATTTTCCATGCCATAGCATCGAAACCAAGCTCGCTGCACCATACCTCTTTTTCCCAGGCAGCGGCAAGTCCTGCAATACGCTCAAATTCACTGTCCGGAATATTTTCCGACCACCAACTGTGAAAACAGAGCGGTCCCAAAAATTTCCAAATGGTTGAATCGGCAGCAATCATTGTTGCAAACTCAACGGTTCCTTTTGTTTGTGCAGTATCGGCCCACAAAAAAATCGTTTTCAATCCAGCCTTCCTGAAACGTTCACCTGCCTGCTTGATAAATCGAATGGTTTCTTCCGGTGAAAAGATCATCTGGTATCCTCCGTCCGATTCGTTAAATGAAAAATAGTCAACCTCTACACCATATTCATTTTTAGCAGTTAGTAAAAACACTTCCAACATATCTATCACTTCATCGTACTTATCCTTTTTAATTCTGCGTTGCGCATCATCACCCGGATTTTCCACAAGGGCATCTGCCACCTGCCAGACAGAAATCGTAAAATTTTCAGCACCATACTCCTCTTTCATTCGTTTCATGGCTTCTAAAACAGAAATAACTGTGGGGTGTTTTACCAGTTTTTCTCCTTTGTAATCTTCATAATCCATATCCCGGAAATGAAGCGGGAGAGCCAGCCTCACATATTTTGGTCTGAACTCCTCCAACGTTGCCTGACCTACAGCATCCCACGCGTGTCCGGCATAAGTGGCCTGACAATAATTAGCACCAATAGATTTTATGACCTGGTTTTGTATTTCCGGATAAATATTAATCCTCGCATTTTGCGCGCTGATGTTTCCAAAAAGTAGCAACGCCAAAGCTGCCATAACGTTTTTAACAATACAATTTTTAAATTTCATGTCAGATCTGATTTTAATTATCTGGTATAACTTTTATGCTTGAATTCAATATAATCATCTTATCATTAACGGTTCATTCTCCCTGAAGAACCTTGATTGTTCAAATTGAATATTGACATACCTGGAGCATGTTATGCACAAATATAACCCGGTAAATATTTATTTTTGCTTAGAAATGGGTTAAAATGAGAATTTTTCATAATAGAGGCAAGGCATGCCTTGTCTCTGCATCCCCTAATCTCTCCAAAACGCTCATTGATTCCTGAAAATTATTGGTTTCCATCAGGCTTGCACGAATCTCCCCTGCCCCGTTGAAAGAATGGACATAGATCTTGAAAAAACGTTTCAGTATGGCATAATTCTTCTCCCTTCCCCACTGTTTTTCAAAAAGATGCAAATGTTTTTTCAATAATGCCATTCTCTCTTCATGACTGAATAAAGGATTCCCGGCAAAAAAAGCCGGATTATGAAAGATCCCACGACCGATCATGATACCGTCCGTTTTAAATTCAGCTACTTTTTTCAATGCATCCTCAAAACTGATTATATCCCCGTTTCCGAGAATCATGGTTTCCGGATTTACCTCGTTTCTGACCTGTACTGCCTTGTTCACCTCATTCCAGTCCGAACTCCCCTCCGACTGCATCATCTGTGTTCTTCCGTGAATAGTGATGGCTTCAGGCTTCTCCTGTAACAAATTTGAAATCCATTCTTCAGTTACAACCTCTTTGAAGCCGATACGTGTCTTCACACTCACCGGCAATCCGGATCCTTCCCTGGTTGCCGCAATGATTTCCCTGGCTAGGACCGGAAAATTAATCAACGCGCTGCAACTGTTGTGTTTCACTATCTTCTTTACAGGGCAACCCATATTGATGTCTATACCATCAAACTCATAATCTGTCGCAATTTTCCTGCCTGCCCTGTAAAATTTTTCGGGATCGGAACCCCAGATCTGGGCCACGATCTTGATTCCTTTTTTGTTAAGTAGCTTCCGCTCACCCGGGGATACAGCTAAACGGTGTTTCACCCTTTCATGGCCCTTCCTGTGTAAAAATCCATCTACAGACATAAATTCGGAGAATACCACATGTAATTTATCCGGTGACGATATCCCGGCGATCAGTTCCCGGAATACCGTATCTGTGACATCCTCCATGGGTGCCAATGCAAAATGGGGCCTGGGTAATTGAAACCAGAAATTATCCATCATCAAAGAATAGGTATGGTCAAAGCATATATTTCAGCCCCAGGATCCACCTTGGTCTCTGGGTCATCAGGTC
>JBBDIE010000149.1:0-2712 GCA_040880545.1 Bacteroidales bacterium
CTACAACGACTTTACCCGTATTCCCATATAAATCGTTCTCGGAGCTCCCGGCCCATAAACATAGTTGCTGTCGCGGTTCTTACCGCTGTCGAGATCTTCCTGGTAGGCATTGGTTACATTTTTCACGCCCCCAAATAGCTCCACGCCGGAATTGGTGGACCGGAAGGTAAAGGTGTAGCCCGCCTTGAGATTCAGTTCTAAAAATGAAGGGGAGGTTCTGTACTCATCGGTTTGTGTGTCGCTGGTGGCCAGATGTATCAGCTCCATGGGTCCTGTATAAACTGTACTTGCCGAAGCATTGAAAACATCGGAGGGCAACCATGTAAGGACCATGTACCCATATTGGTTGGGAGTCCTTAAGAACTCCCTGCGCCGATCCAGATCTTCACTATATACCACCGTTTCGTCATACATGCTGCTCTGCAGGGTATATCCGGCCTCCATCTGGACTTTCTGGTTGTAGTTCCCACGCAGTTCCAGTGTGGCCCCGGCCACGGTGGCCCCGGTGGCATTCCGTTTTTCATACACCTGTCCATATACATCCTCCCCCAGGGGGAACAGCGCAAATGCATTATTGAGCGAGGTGTAAAATCCCTCCATGGTAAATCCTGCAATAAATCGCTCTGTGGCTTTATCATAATTTATCGATCCGCTGAGACTATTTGACCGCTCCTCGGCCAGGTCGGGTGATAGGATAATTCGCGAAACTCCCCCCGCGGCAAATGCAATATGCATATCTGCATCAAATGCCTGTGGGGCCCTGAATCCGGTACCCCAGGTTAAACGGAACTGCATGTAGTTCTGCAACCGGTATAGCAATGATACCCTGGGACTCAGAATAATATGATCCACCAGGTTGTGTTTGTCAAGCCGTACACCGGTGAGCAGTGTCAACGCCTTATTCAGTTTCCAGTCACTCTGCAAATAGGTCGCTGCATTGCTTGTCACCTGGTCAATTTCATAATTATAGGCTGGAATGGTATCGAACACATCATCAAACAGGTACTCCGCACCAAAGGTGATCACATTCTCCCCGGTCAAAAAATTATCGATCCGGTGATTCACCTGGGTGCCTCCCTGCAGGGTCGAATTGGTGGTATATCCGTAGGGCGGATCCAGGAAATGATTAGCCAGTTCAACCGGGTCATCAGGCAAGATTCCGGTGTAATGATCACGTCCTGTGTATTGGCCCGCAGCATACAGAATGAATGCACTCCGGTCACCATTGAAATCCAGTTGGTAATCGAGCCCCCCCATAAAAACATTGTGTGTCCGCTCTTCCGACTGCTGCACCATAAACGCAGGATCATCCACCATTTCCCCACCATACCTGTACTCATACAGGCTGGTAATGTTCAGCTCCAGCTTCTGGTTGTGTGTCGGTTTGAAAAACATGTTTGCCCCGAAGGAGTTGTTTTTTAACTCCGGTAGTTCGGAATAGTTATCCCCGTTATGATCGTATGCCGCACGTTGCCGCATATTAACAAATACCGAGGTACCCGCAGTACGCTGCTCGTTCACAACATTTATATTGCCCGACAATATATTATCAAAGGCCCCGCCATTGATGCTCTGGCCGGTGTAGCTGAAGTCATAATCGCTTTCAGCGGGAATGCGGGTAATTATATTCACAGTGCCACCAATGGCACTGGAACCGTAAAGTGCAGAGCCGCCTCCACGCACCACTTCGATCCGGTCAACCATGTTGGCCGGGATCTGTTCCATTCCGTATAACCCGGTCAGCGGACTGAATATGGGACGACCATTGATCAGTATCTGCGAATACCCGCCTCCCAGTCCGTTCATGCGAAGCTGCGTGTAATTACATGTCTGGCAATCTGTCTCCACCCTGAGCCCTGGCTGAAACTGCAGACCTTCGGAAATGTTGGAGGCCTGCACTGCGTTCATTATTTTGCTGTCAAGTACATTCACAATAATGGCCGATTCAGTGCTTCGCTTAAACGTTTTTGTACCGGTAACTACCACCTCATGTAGCGACATCAATTCCTCTTCAATCACAAAATTCACCTCGATGGATCTGCCCGCTTCCACAACAACCTCTCTCTTTGCAGTTTTATAGCCTATGGCCTGCGCCACCAACACATGTTCACCCGGCGGCAGGTCTATCAGCATATAATGTCCGGTATGGTCTGTGGCCGTGCCCCGGGTGGTACCCTCAATGTAAATATTTACAAAAGGTACATGTTCTCCCCTGGATTGCACATCACCGAATATATTGGCATCCGTGTGCTGCCCAACCATAGTTGAAGTGATAAATAACAGGGTCCCGGAAATTAACAGGCGTATAAGTATATTCATAAAAAACAGTTTTATTTGGTGGAATTATAACAGTGTAAACAATACGTATCAAACAGATCACGCAAAATATTCTGATCTTTTCTTGCAAGCGTTAATCAACTTAGTTAAACCACGGGGGAAGTCCCATTGTTTATATGAAAGACTGATTTCACATTTTATTAACAACTAACACCTCACCCTCCGGCCCTCTCTCCATGTGGAGCAGGGGGACAAGCTTCGTTTTAAATTCTGGAAATTCGACGATAATGCGGGACTCTGACGCATCCAGGCCCTATGTTTGCAAAGAGACAAGGCATGCCTTGTCTCTACGACCCTGTGAAATTTAGTATCCCTGGTTATCCTCCCCTGAAGCAAAAAAAAACAAATGAACACCCCCTGTTCAAAACTAATTTT
>JBBDIE010000150.1:0-30978 GCA_040880545.1 Bacteroidales bacterium
GTGCATCTGCTGGCCGACATGGAGATCATTGAAATGGCTGAATATGAGATTGAGAATCTGGATGGTATTGAATATTGCACTTATGCACGAATTATTGATCTGTCAGGTAATAATCTGACTAATGTTACCATTTTATCCCAGTTACTCAGGTTGGAAGAGGTTTTTCTTCAGAACAATCAAATTACATATATCGACGGGCTGAGCGAACTTCCATTCCTCAGGATACTGGATCTGAGCCATAACGATGTGGATGATATTTCCTCCCTGTTTGAAGTGGACACCCTGGAATTCCTGAATATCATCGGAAACCGTGTGCCAGAGTGGCAACTGGAGAAGCTTAGCCTGGATGGAGTGATCATCGTACACTAATTATTAATGTAGAGCCTTGTCGATATCTGTTATCAGGTCTGCCGAACTTTCAATTCCAACTGACATGCGGATCAATCCATCAGTTATGCCTTCCTTTCGCCGGTCTTCATCGGAAAGATGCCTGTGTGAGGTGTGTACAGGAGAGGTAACGATCGTTTCAACGCCCCCAAGGCTTACAGATGGTTTTATAAGTTTAAGCTTCTTCTGGAATTCAATACTGTCCTGGTTTTTCAATTCAAAGGAGAGCATCCCTCCAAAACCTGTCATCTGTCTCCGGGCAATCATGTGTCCCGGGTGTTCGGGTAATCCGGGGTAATGAACGGTTTTAATTGCAGGATGATTAACCAGAAATTCGGCAATGCTCTGGGCATTCTTATTGATTCGCTGTACCCTTACATCCAGTGTTTTCAGACTTCTTTCCACCAGGTATAAGGTAATGGCATTCAGGCTTCCCCCCAAATTCATACCCGTTTTATGGATTTTATCGATCAGTTTGCTGCTTGTGGCTACCACCCCTGCACAGATATCACTATGGCCCCCGATGTATTTTGTTGCACTGTGGATGATAATATCTATACCATGAATAACTGGTTGTTGATTGACCGGGCTTGCAAAAGTATTGTCGATTATTGTTATGATTTCTGCCTGTTTTGCCTTTTCAGCCACTGCCCTCATGTCGGTTATGTTCAATAACGGGTTGGAGGGTGTTTCAATATAGATCAATTTTGTATTGGGTTGAACCACGGCCATAATATCTTCGACCTGTTGGCTCTCAGCAAATGTAAATTCAATTCCAAAACGTTTCAGGTCAGAAAGGATAAAATTGGTTGTGCCACCATAGAGGCCTCTTTGCAATACAATGTGGTCGCCGGAGTTCATCATCCCAAGAATCGTGGTAGAAATGGCAGCCATACCTGAACTGAATACCAGGGCAGTTTCGGTTCCTTCCAGGGCCGCAATCTTAGCGGCAACCGATTTCTCATTCGGCGTGTTTAAATAGCGTGGGTATACAGTATCTTCACGGTCTATGTAAGCATAGGAAGTGGAGGTATAAATGGGGGAATTCACGCCCTTAAAGTTTTTGTCGGTAATGGTGCCTGCGTGGACACATTTCGTTGAAAAATCGGTCATATTTAGCGCTTTACGTTAATTCTCAAGCAGAAAGACAAAGGACTAAACAAACGTAGTTAGTTCAGAAGTAATTTCATCTGCTCCAGGTTTCTGTTATTTACTATATTTTTTGAATCGGCCGTGTATAAATAGGCAATTAACCCTTCATAATGTTCGGTAACCTTAGGGCGTATGATCTTGTAGGTTGGATTCATCAGCTTATTTTCGATGGTAAACCCTTCGGCAAGAATGGCAATGGTGGCCGGAACCCAGCGTTGGGGGAACATGTCGCCAAACTTTCCATTGCTCCTGTATGCCCTGATCTCATCATCAATGTGTTGAATGGCAGCCGCAATTCCTTCATCACTTCCCGGGTCCAGATCTTTCTCTTTCAGATACCTTAAAAGAGCATCCCTGTTGGGGTGAAGCAGGCAGGTGGTATATGGATTCTGATTATTATGCAACAGGCATTGATCAATATATTCAGACTGATCGGTAAATGCCTCCTCCATCCCTTCGGGGCTGTATTTCTCACCATCGTCGGCAATCAGCAGACTCTTATATCTTCCCAGAACATACAGGAAGCCTCTGGAATCAAGGTAGCCCATATCCCCTGTATATAGCCATTCGCCCCTGATGGTATCGTTTGTTGCCTCCTCATTTCTCCAGTATCCTTTCATAACATTCTCTCCACGGATTACAATCTCCCCTTTGTCACCCTGGGGAAGATCGTTTCCATCCATGTCACAGATCCTGATCTCAATGTCCGGCGGAATGGTGCCGGATGATCCGAGCTTATGTTGCGCCGGTGCGTTTATGCTGATCATGGGACTGGATTCGGTTAAACCATAACCCTGGTACATGGGAATGCCGATCGCATAAAAAAATCGTTGTAGTTCAATATCAAGCAGCGCCCCGCCCCCAATAAAAAACTTCATATTTCCACCCAGCGCCATTCTCACTTTTTTGAATACCACGGCATCAAAGAGTGCGTACATTGGTTTTACCAGGATCCGCCAGCCTTTCCCCCTGTTAATTCCCAGCCCATTATATGCATACCCTGTTTTAAGTCCTGCTTTGAACAGTGTATATACGATTTTGCTTTTGGCACGCACCCCGCTTTCAATATTACTTCTGAAATTCTTGGCAATGGTTGGCACGGAGAACATCACATCGGGCTTGATCTCCTGGATATTCTTGAAGATATTTTTTCGAGTCTCAAAACTGGTTTTTCCCATTTCCAGGGCTGCCAGACTAGCCCCCACAGCCATAAATGAAAACAATCCGGCTGTATGGGCAAAGGAATGGTCCCACGGCAGGAAAAGGAAAAGTTTGTAATCGTGGGGAATGGTCATCACCGATAGCGCCTGTTCTGTATTGGAAGTATAATTCCGGTGGCTAAGCATGATCCCTTTTGGATCGGCAGTGGTTCCTGAGGTGTAGCAAATATTGGCAATGTCATCGGGTTTTACCGACTCATATATTTTTTTGAAATCCCCGGGACTTTTTTTCAGGAATTCTTCCCCCATTTTCATTATATCCCCCATAAACAGCTCATCTTTTTCATAAGAAGTTTTGGGATCCATCAGGATAATTTTTTGGAGATCGGGAAGTTTGTCCTTAATGGAATTGATCTTATGGGCCTGGCTCCCGGAAATGATTACCATACTTGATTGAGAATGTTTGATACGGAAAATCAGGTCGGTGGACTCATTGAGCTGGATGGACAGGGGAACATCAACCGCTCCCAGGTAGAACATTCCCATTTCAGCCACTACCCAGTCTGTTCTTCCCTCGGCCAACAATGATAGCCGGTCTCCCTTTTTTACTCCAAGGAGGTGCAGTCCGGCAGCAAACTGATACACCAGTTTTCGCATTTCGCCGTAAGTTGTCGCCTGAAAAGTGCCATCACGTTTTTCCCATAAATACGGGTTTTCAGAAAATTTGTCGACATTTTCCTCGAAAAACTCTATGAGTGTCTTCATACATAAATTTGTTGGTGGTTTGGTTGCGTCAATTTAGTAAAAAAAAGGTAAAATTGACCCTGTGGAACAGTTCATGTTGTGAAGCACTGAATGAACCGTACAACCAGGAACTAACGGATTTAAAAAACCCTGCTAGTAATTGATCAATGGCAGATTACCCGGTCAGTAATGATTTATAGTTGGATGATTTGTTCCCTGTCGGGACCAACCGACACATACTTCACAGGCACTTTCAGTTCTTTTTCCAGGAATTGGATATATTCCACAAGCTCTTTAGGAAAATGTTCTTTCGCTCTTACTCCGGTGAGGTCTGTGTTCCATCCCTGTAACTCAGTATAAACAGGTTCGATAGTCTCTTCAAGGGTATACGGGAACTGGTCCGTGATCTCACCATTGATTTTATATGCAGTTGCAATCCTGATGGTGTCGAAACTGTCGAGTACATCAGTTTTTGTCATGATCAATTGGGTAACACCATTTAGCATGATGCTGTACTTTAGTGCCACCAGGTCCATCCACCCGCATCGTCGCGGCCTTCCGGTTGTTGAACCGAATTCGTTACCAACGTTACGCAACTTGTCACCGGTCTTATCAAGCAGTTCGGTAGGGAAGGGGCCGCTCCCAACCCTGGTACAGTAGGCTTTGAATATTCCAAATACTTCACCAATGGCAGATGGGGCCACGCCCATTCCTGTGCAGGCACCGGCACAAATAGTGTTTGAAGAGGTTACGAACGGATAAGAACCGAAGTCGATATCAAGCAATGTCCCCTGGGCACCTTCAGCGAGGATTTTTTTGTTTTCCCTCCTCATCTTGTCGATCACAAATTCACTTTCAACAAATTTAAATCGCTGGATGGTTCTGATACCTTCAAAAAATTTCTCCTCATCATCAATGGTGAATTCAAAATCGTACATTTTTAGCAGGTGGAGATGTTTTTCCTTGAGTACCTGGTATTTTTCCTTGAAATTAAGATTGATATCACCCACCCTGAGTCCGTTTCTTCCTGTTTTATCCATATAAGTCGGTCCGATTCCTTTCAGCGTGGAGCCTATCTTTCCTTTCCCTTTGGCCGCCTCTGATGCTGCATCCAGGATGCGGTGGGTTGGAATGATCAGGTGGGCCTTGTTGCTGATGATCAGATTTTTGGTAATATCCACCCCCATCGCCTCCAGGGCCTCTACTTCGCGCTGAAAAACAATGGGGTCCAATACCACACCATTGGTGATAATGTTCAGTGTATCTTCCCTGAAAATTCCGGAAGGAATGTTATGGAGAATATGTTTGATATTATTGAATTCAAGTGTATGTCCGGCGTTGGGGCCACCCTGGAACCTTGTAATTACATCATAGCCTGGGGTAAGAACATCAACAACTTTACCTTTTCCTTCATCTCCCCATTGAAGGCCAAGCAATACATCTATTTTCATTCGTAAACAATTTAGTTAAATCTCTCTTTTTTCAAATTATATACATTGTCTCTTGCTAACATACCTGAATGAGGGTTTCATTGAATGGATCATGGTTTTCGTAAAATTTCATTAAACGCTGTATGTTAACAATTCTTACATAGTCAAAAAAGGAATTTGCATAAAATACGCCGGGAGTTCCGGCGTTATATTTCAGGATAAAGGTAAAAAAATCTGATTTCAGTACCCCATTATTTTTATGAAAAGAAATTAACTGTTAATCACCATCTCCGTTTTGTTTACTCGTACCGTAAATATAGAGCGAATGATGACTTGGCCTGAAATTGTTTAATTCACATGCTGTCTTGATAATTTCATCAATTCTGGGATCACAGAACTCAATGACATTACCCGATTGGAGGTCAATCAGGTGATCGTGTTGCATACAATGGTATGCCTTTTCAAACTGTGCTATATTTTTACCAAATTGATGTTTTACAACCAGGTTGCAGTCAAGTAGCAATTCAATGGTATTGTACAAAGTTGCTCTGCTGACCCTGTAATTCTTGTTTTTCATGAAGATGTACAAGGATTCAATATCAAAATGGCCATCCCGTGAGTAAATTTCATCAAGAATTGCATAACGTTCCGGGGTTTTCCTGTGTCCTTTCCTTTCAAGGTACTCCGTAAATATCTGTTTTACAATGTCCCGGGTATCTTCGGTTCCCATAATTAGTCTAAGTAAAAATTACACCACGAATATACTAATCTTTTTCCTTTTTTGAAGATTGCCCTTGTTTATCTTACTGATCCTTAATTTCAACCCTGTGTACAGATTCAACCCCTTTTAGCTTAACAAGGTTCATGATCAGATTATTCAGGTCCATGGTGTTGTGAACGTACAGGTCAATGGTGCCGTCGAATATACCATCATGTCCATGCAGGTTTATGGTTCTCATGGATATATTAAACTCCTGAGCGATGGTGTTGGTGATGGAATTGTAGACGCCAAAACGGTCCCAGCCGCTCAGGTGGATCCTGGCCAGATAGGAAAATACTTTATGTTGCGTCCAACTCACGGAGACAAGCCTGTCTCCCTGGGATGACATGATCTTTATGGCATCGCTGCAGTCTGTACGGTGAATCACAACTGAACCGTCGTTGTTTCGTTCGCCAATCACCTCGTCGCCGGGTATGGGATTGCAGCAAATTCCCAGTTCATACGATTGTTTGTTCTGATCGATATTTTCCTTTAGCAGTAATCTTCCTTTTTCATCATAGGTATCATCTTCCTCTTGTTCGGGGTTAAATGCGGGCCGGCCAAGGGAAAGATCCCAAACCCGGACCCATTTGTTCTTTGTGTTTTTACTGAGTATATCCTTCAGGTTTTCCAGGGACACCATCCCTGTACCAATTTTGGAATAAAGTTGGTCCTTATTGGTAGATTCATAGGCGGGAAGAATTTTTTTAAAAACCCGGCCACTTGGTGTAAGATTCAACTTATTCAACTGATCCTCCAGTATCTTTTTACCCACTTTGATCCGGTCCTTCCGGTCGGCTTTCAAAGCCGCTTTTATGGCGGATTTTGCCTTTACTGTTGTTACAAAGGAATTGGATTCAATCGATGGTTTTTTCCCCTCAGATGTGAGTATTTCTACCTGGTCACCGCTGGCCAGTCTGGTATTTACCGGCTGAAGTTTGTGATTTATCTTCGCCCCGATGGCGCTGTTTCCTATTTCCGAATGGATCTCATAGGCAAAATCCAGTGCTGTGGCTCCTGAAGGTAAGGTAATGATATGTCCCTTGGGAGTAAAGACCATGATCTCAGAGGCAAAGAGGTTGAGTTTGAATTCATCCAGAAATTCCATGGCATCGGAATTTGGCTGTTCAAGCATTTTCCGGATACTTTTGATCCACTTGTCCAGCTCTGTGTCCTGTGCGCCTGCAATTTTATATTTCCAATGCGCAGCGAATCCCCTTTCAGCAATCTCATCCATTCGTTTTGACCTGATCTGAACTTCCATCCATTTGCCGTTCGGACCCATTACCGTGGTGTGCAACGCTTCATAGCCATTTGCTTTTGGTGTGGATACCCAGTCCCTGATGCGGTCCGGCTTTGGTGGATATATGTCTGTTATACTGGAGTATATATCCCAACATTGCGTTTTTTCCGGAATGCCCGGTTTTGGATCAAAAACTATCCGGATGGCAAACAGATCATAAATCTCCTCAAAGGATACATTCTTGTGATGCATCTTCTGATAAATGGAATAGATGGATTTTGACCTTCCCGAAATATCGAATTTAAAGCCGCTTTTATCCAGCCGTGCGATAATGGGTATGGAAAAATGGTTGATCAGTTGTCCTCTTTTTTTCTCTGAGAGGGCTATCTTTTCGCTGATTTCCTGGTAAACTTCGGGATACCGGTACATCAGACTCAGATCCTCCATTTCTGTCTTAATATTATAGAGACCCAGCCTGTGGGCCAAGGGAGCGTACAGGTAGATTGTTTCGCCGGATATTTTTACCTGCTTGTTACGGGTAAGGGAATCCAGGGTACGCATATTATGTAACCGGTCCGCCAGTTTTATAATGATTACCCGTACATCATCAGACAGGGTAAGCAACATCTTACGGAAATTTTCTGCCTGGAGTGAATTGGATTCCTTGTCAAAAACTCCGGAAATCTTTGTGAGCCCCTCAACAATGACCGCCACTTTTTTCCCGAAGGCGTTTTCAATATTCTCGATGGTCAGTTCCGTATCCTCCACCACATCGTGAAGTAAGGCACTGATGATGGAGGTAACCCCCATACCTATCTCCTCGGTCACAATCCGTGCCACAGCCAGCGGATGCATGATAAAAGGTTCTCCAGACTTGCGCCGCATCCCTTTATGAGCTTCATTGGCCATCCGGAATGCTTTCATGATCAACTGCTCATCGGCCTTGTCTTTACAGTGCGTACAATTCTGCAGAATGGCTTTTATTTCATCCTGTATCTTCTCCTCTTCTGTCAAAATCTGTTCTCCCATAGAAATACCACCAATATTAACTGTTTGCAGATGGTGTAAAATTAGTTAATTCTACCCAAAAGCTATCATCTCTCCAAAAGAAATGGATCAGGGATAAACGAGTGTGAGATTACCTGTTCTGACCTGGCTGATCCCGTTGAATGAGACGTACTCGATATGATAGACATAAACACCTTCAGGTGCATTACTATGTCCATTCAACGTACCATCCCATCCCACAAGCGGATCATAGGTCAGGAATAACACTTTTCCTGTTCTGTCAAAAATGTACATTGTGTACTTCTCAGGGACGAAATCCAACACAGGCATAAAAACATCATTTCTCCCGTCACCGTTAGGTGTAAACGCATTGGGGAGATAGATTTTCGTTTCCACGTCAACGATCAGTTCGTTGGATTTGCTGACCCCTGAAATACCCAATGGATTGGTGCCGCTCTCATGTGCTTCCACAAAATAACTCACCTCACCACTGATCTGTTGGTTAACCGTCTGGCTGAGATCCTCAGTAAAGACATGTACTCCTGCGGGTACAGCTCCAATATATTCATGTTCTCCGGATTGACTCTTCCGGTAGATCAGATAAGCTTCAACCCCTGTTTCAAAATTCTCATAAGGGGTCCATTCCAACCGCACAACTGATTCTTCAGCACTTCCCCGTAAAAGTAAATTATTCGAAGTATTGGAATAGGAAACCGTATTGAAACAACTGTTCAGAGCCTCAATCCTGTAATAATACAACTCTGCTCGTGTGATGATGTTGTCATTCAATTGAACCGACGACTCAACTACATCAAAAACAGATTGGACTGCCACAAAGTTTCCTTGCGGAGTATTCGCTCTCGATAAAAGGAAATCATCGATTTCACCTGAGAGGTCTGCCGTAAATGAGATTTCCACTGTTTGGTTGTCCACTACGCTGACATAATCGAGGTTTATGAACGACGGTGGCTCAGGCATATAGGTAAAATGTTGACGCCGGTTGGAAGTTGACTTGTTCCCCTGGTTGTCATATGCTTCCACGACGTAATTGTAATAACTGTTTTCGTCAATATCTTCATGGGTAAATGACACCGCATTTGTATCGAGACTTTCAAGTTGTGTGAAATCACCTTCAGTACCCTTGAAATAAATCCGGTAGCCGGTCAGGTTGTTTTTCCAGCCTATATATTTTTCCCAGTTGAGGAGCATAGCACTGTTGCATGAGTCATAAGTGATGTCAAGCTTAATCGGTTTATGGCTGTTTCCGCTTAACAGACTTTCGTTACCGGACTTATCCATCGCTGTGACTGTATATGTTTCAGGAACAGGAGTGCCTGTGTCGTAGCTGTATACAAATGTTTCACTACTTACCGAATCGAGGAGCTCTCCGGTCACTGTAATGTCGAGTGTATAAATATAATATGAGCGAATATCAGGGGTCTGGCTGGCCTCCCACCGGATGATGGTCAGTCCGCTGACCGAGTCGATGGACACAGATTGAATAAGGGGCTTGACAGGTAATACAACTTGCGACAAGGCAGTAATACCCGATAAACCCAATATCAGTACACTAAAAATTAGCCTTGTTGCTTTTTCTGTTAACTTCATAAACCACAAACGAGACAAAGTAATTACTTACATATACGAAAAACCGTGCCAAAATGTTGCCGTTACTCAGATAATCACAATAAGATTATATCTGCACTAATTACTAAAGTAATCATCCTTGAAGCAAAAATAGCATGGTTTTTAATATGAATAGCATGTTGAAATTATTTTATTGCATTTGTCGGATCTCTTACAAACCCAATGAAAACCAGCTATTTTAATTTTTTATAAATTAGCAGGGTACAACAACTGTGCACTGTAAATATTATTTTTGTGCGTTAATGAGCAAAGTTACCATTAAGGAGAGGATTAGTCTGTTTCGAATGAAATATCTGTCGGGTCAGCGGTTTTTACTGCTGATGGCCGGGGTAGTTGGACTGGCGGCTGGATTGGCTGCGGTGATCATCAAAAACCTTGTTCATTTCATACAGGAGGCTTTATCTGCCTCTATAGAAGGGAGATACCAAAATTTCCTGATCATATTATTACCAATTACAGGAATAACCCTGGCCGTTGTTTTTATAAAATATATAAATAAAAAACCGGTTCGTCATGGAATTCCCGGTGTACTGTTTGCAATTTCCCGCAATAATGCCATTATCAGGGCACACAATTTATTTTCCAGCATAATTTCCAGTGCCTTGACCGTTGGATTTGGTGGGTCGGTAGGTTTGGAGGGGCCTACGGTGGCCACAGGTGGAGCTATCGGATCGAATATTGGCAGGGCTTTCAATCTGAATTACAAGGAGGTGACCCTCTTACTTTCATGCGCCTGTGCAGGGGCCATGTCGGCCATTTTTAAGGCGCCAATTGCCGGCATTGTATTCGCCCTGGAGGTGATTATGCTTGACCTGACCATGTGGTCCATGATACCCCTGCTGATCGCCTCGGCCACGGCTGCGTTGACTTCCTATATGTTCCTGGGACAAAATGTATTGTATTCCTTCCAGGTGCTTGAGAAATTTCAGATGAACCAGATACATTTTTACCTGATCCTTGGGGTCATTACCGGTCTGGGATCAGCCTATTTTACAAAGGTATATAATTTCATTTCTGGTATTTTTGAGAAGATAGATAGTATATGGAAGAGGTTATTTATTGCAGGAGGATTACTGAGTGTGATAATATTTCTTTTTCCATCGTTGTATGGGGAGGGGTATGAAATTGTGAACCAAAGTCTGACAGGTGATGTGGCTCATCTTTTTAAGGGCACCCTGTATAACAACTGGCAAAACAGTTTCATTTTGAAGGTACTGGCTTTAATTCTGATCATTGGCGTGAAAGCCATAGCAACCACCCTTACATTCTCAGCAGGAGGCATTGGAGGAATTTTTGCTTCGGCACTGTTTATGGGAGCAAACCTGGGACTGCTGGTGGGGATCGTACTCGACAGTTTCGGGATTGACATCTCCATTGCCAACATGGCACTGCTGGGAATGGCAGGAATGATTGCAGGGGTGATTCACGCACCCCTTACTTCCATATTTCTCATCGCGGAAATTAGCGGTGGGTACGAACTGTTTATGCCCCTGATCCTTGTATCAACGATCTCTTATGCAACCAGCAAGTATTTTACAACCAATTCTGTATACACCATTCAGCTTGCAAAACGAGGTGAACTGATGACCCACCATAAAGACAGGAACATTTTATTACTAATGAATGTCAGTGAACTGATTGAGACCAATTTCAGGACCATTCGTCCGGAAGATACCCTGGGTGACCTGGTAAAGGTGATCACAAAGTCAAAAAGGAACATATTTCCTGTAGTCAGCGAGGATAAGAAATTTGTTGGAATAGTAAAACTCGATGATATCCGACATATTATGTTCAACCAGGATGTCTATAAAACTGTCTTTGTAAAAGATCTGATGTTTATGCCTGATTATACTGTAAATATTGACGAACAGATGGAGCAGGTTGCAACAAAGTTTGCAGATAGTGGCAGATACAATATTGCTGTAGTTGATGATGGCAGGTATGTTGGGTTTCTTTCACGTGCCAAGGTCTTTTCATCCTACCGGGAGATGCTTAAGCATTTTTCAGATGATTGAGATAGCTGTAAATTGCAGGATAAATATTATCTTAATTTCCTTAAAATCTTAAATAATCATGGATTCAGATCAAATTATCGAAAAATTGTCGGAACTGGCCATCATGTATGGGCCCAGACTTATCGGTGCAGTTCTTGTATTGATCCTTGGTAGCTGGATTATCAGGTTATTGATGCGCGGATTAAGAAAGATGATGGATCGCAGCAAAATAGATGATTCATTAAAACCGTTTTTCAAAAGTTTAATCCGGACTTTGCTCCTGGTATTGCTGTTTATCAGCGTATTAGGTATGGTTGGAGTTGAAATGACCTCATTTATTGCGATCCTGGGTGCAGCAGGGCTGGCAATCGGACTGGCACTTTCGGGAACTTTACAGAATTTTGCCGGAGGAGTGATCATTCTAATATTAAAACCTTTTAAGGTTGGTGATTACGTGGAAACACAGGGGGTTACAGGAACTGTTATGGAGATCCAGGTCTTCAATACAGTATT
The DNA here is from genome assembly GCA_040880545.1 of Bacteroidales bacterium. Lineage (GTDB taxonomy): Bacteria > Bacteroidota > Bacteroidia > Bacteroidales > M55B112. The sequence goes on from JBBDIE010000150.1 coordinate 12,039, forward strand.
AAAAACCCCTGATAACAAAATAATTATCATTCCTAACGGAGGACTGGCGAACGCTTCCCTGATCAATTATTCGGCCGAGGATACGAGAAGGGTGGAATGGACCTTCGGTATTGGCTATGGCAATGATGTGGCAAAGGCCAGGGAAATAATTCAAAAGCTACTGGATGAGGATGAGCGGGTTCTGAGGGATCCTGAACCTTTTATCGCTGTTGCGGGGTTGGGCGACAGTTCGGTGAATATTGTGGTGCGCGTCTGGGTCAAAGCTCCCGATTACTGGAGCCTGTTTTTCAAGATGAATGAAAGTGTTTATAATGCCTTTAATGAGAAGGGCATCAATATACCGTTTCCCCAAATGGATGTACACTTGCATCAGTAGGCATTGCAACAGTAAACTTAAGTTAAAGCTATTTCTATCAGCAGGAAAACAAAGACCAGGGTTGTATATAGCGTAAACAATGGACTTTTTAATGTTCAATCACTATCTTTGAAAGCCAAATAAATTTGATATGCAAGGAAAGATCATTGGAGTTGGTTTTCAGAAGACAGGCACATCAACACTTAGGGAAGCATTGAAAATATTGGGATACCGTGTAAAAGACACAACTCCGGGGGCGCTGGTACCCATACTCAGAGGAAACTACCGGAAAATCTTGCAGATCCTTCAAAATTACGATGCAGCAGAGGATACTCCGTGGTTTATGATCTACCGGGAGCTGGATCAATGGATCCCCGGCTCGAAGTTTATTCTTACAATCAGGGATGAAGAATCCTGGTATACCAGCGTAAAGAAGCACATTGGCGACCTCCGTGCAGCCCACCATGAGTGGATCTATGGCAGAGGAAAAGGACTGCCCGAAGATGACAGGGAGCACACCATCAGCGTTTTTAAGCGGCATAATGCAAATGTGATGGAATATTTCAGCGACCGTCCGGATGATCTGTTGGTTGTGGATTTTACAAAAGGGGACGGGTGGGAACTGTTGTGCCAGTTTTTGGGGAAAGAGGTTCCTGATGTACCTTTTCCACACTATAACAAAACTTCTGAAGTTGAGAAGTACAGGTACAGCCCTAAAAGCCGGCTTAGAAAAATGCGTCATCGATTCAAGAATAATTTTAAGATATGGTACATTGGAACAATGGGTTGGTGGAAATCATAAATAGTGTTCGTCCAGCCAATTGACATTTTGGACAGACACTAAATAAGACTTATTTTTATAAAAATATTCATTGATGACTTTGTTAATTATTTACCTCATACTTGCATTGGTGATTTCATTTGCATGCTCTGTGATGGAGGCTGTTTTGTTAACAACCCCGACGTCGTATCTGTACGTGAGAAATGAAGAGGGCAGTAAAACCGCCGGACACCTGATCAATCTGAAGATTAAGATTGATAAACCCCTGTCGGCAATTTTATCGTTAAACACTATTGCTCATACCGTTGGGGCAGCCGGTGTCGGGGCACAGGCGGTTAAAGTTTTCGGGGAAGTTTATTTCGGGCTGGTGTCGGCCATATTAACTTTAATGATCCTCGTGTTTTCTGAAATTATTCCCAAAACTATCGGAGCACGGTATTGGAGACAGCTGGCGATTATTGTTGGAAATGCAGTGCGGGTAACCATTGTTATTACCTACCCACTGGTGGTTGTTTCAGCACTGTTTACCCGGATGTTTGCAAAAAACTATGGTGAAAAAACCACAAGCAGGGAGGAGTTTTCAGCATTAGCAATGATCGGGAGGGAAGAGGGGGTTTTTGGCGAAAAAGAGAACAAGATTATTCAGAATATTCTGCGGCTAAGGACATTGAAAGTGGGAGAGATCATGACTCCAAGGGTTGTAGTTTCAGCTGCAGATGAAAATATGGCTTTGGAAGATTTTCCTAAAGTTACTGAATTTCTGCACTTTTCAAGGATTCCTGTATTCCATGAAACGCTTGATAATATCAGCGGTTTTGTCTTCCGGCAAACAGTATTTGAAAAGTTGTCAGAAAATGATAATTCGTTGAAGCTGAAAGATATTAAACGGGATATATTGATAACACATCAATCACGGGCCATTTTTTCCGTGTGGGAAGAGATGCTTGAAAGAAAGGAGCACATTGCTGTGATTGTGGATGATTTCGGCGGTTTAGAAGGCATCGTTACCATGGAAGATATAATTGAAACGCTGCTTGGATTTGAGATACTCGATGAAACTGATACCGTTTCCGATATGCAGGAGTACGCACGGGAAAGATGGAGAACACGACAGGAGAAATATAAATATATATCCGGAGACAAACGATCTCGAAGTGATTGAATGTTGCGCTGTGGCTCACTTACGACTTTCGGAAGCGAACTTAAATCAATTCTAAATTTCACTTCCTGCGATTTAATACTTACCGACCGGTCTGAATTATTATTATGTTTGTTGAACACACCAACAATAATAGTTCTATGCCAAGTTTTGTAATTAACGATAAGTGCGACGGATGCAAGGCACAGGATAAAACTGCTTGCCAGTATATCTGTCCGAACGACCTGATGGTGCTGGATAAAGCAGCCAACAAAGCGTACAATCAGGCAGTTGACATGTGCTGGGAATGCTACAGCTGCGTAAAGATCTGTCCAAACCAGGCCATTGAGGTTCGTGGTTATGCCGATTTTATGCCGCTTGGCGCAGTGGTACAACCACTAAGAAGTACAGATGCAATTATGTGGTCGATCCGGTTTCGCAACAAACAGGTAAAACGATTCAAATTTCCCATTCGTACCATTCCGGAAGGTACACTCGTACCAAATGGTGGATTCTCAGAGGGTAATGATGATCTCAAAGGTCCGCAATTAAGGACCGAACCCGAAAGTCTGGGGATGGAACTATATAAAAAACAGCCTCTTTAAATTCCCGGTGAAACCTGAACCGGTTAACAATTCATGAACAAATGAAAGCAGAGAATTTTGAGACAGTATACGTGGAAACTGACCTGTTGATCCTGGGCGGAGGCATGGCAGCATGCGGTGCCGCATTTGAGGCGTCCCATTGGGCAAAAAAGAATAACCTGAAAATCACATTAGTGGACAAGGCGGCCATGGAACGCAGCGGGGCCGTGGCGATGGGATTGTCGGCTATTAACCTCTACCTGGGCTTGAAAAATGGTAAAAATACCATAGAGGATTATGTAAATTATGTAAAAAACGACCTTATGGGTATTGCTCGTGAGGACCTTGTTGCCAATATTGCCAGGCACGTGGACTCAACGGTTCATTTGTTTGAAAAATGGGGATTGCCTATCTGGAAAGATGATGAAGGTAACTATGTGAACGAGGGACGTTGGCAGATAATGATCCATGGTGAGTCATATAAAAATATTGTGTCAGAGGCGGCAAAGACTGCACTGAAGGAACTGGGTGAAAATGGTACGTATTATGAACGGATATTTATCACGGAACCTGTCATGGAAGGGGGCAGATGTGTGGGTGCAGTTGGGTTCAGTGTCAGGGAGATGAAATTTTACGTATTTAAGGCTAAAGCAGTGCTGGATACAATGGGTGGAGCGGTCCATGTTTTCCGCCCCCGTTCGGTGGGTGAAGGGCTGGGCAGATCATGGTATCCACCGTTTAATTCCGGGGCCAGTGCATACTTTACCTTGAAAGCCGGCGCGGAGATGACCTGCCAGGAGGTGCGGTTTGTGCCGGTAAGGTTCAAGGATTCCTATGGACCTGTGGGAGCATGGTTCTTGTTGTTTAAATCGAAAGCAACCAATGCAAAAGGGGAAGATTATATGGTAACCCGTGCTGGTGAACTTGAAAAGTGGGGCCCTTACGGCACCGTTAAACCTACTCCTGCAAACCTCAGGAATTACTTGATGTTACTGGAACTGGAAGAGGGCAACGGGCCTATTTATATGCATACCGAGGAGGCAATTCAGAAATTGATAGCCGATATTCCTGATGAGAAAGAGGCGAAACAAAAATTAAAGCACCTGGAATCGGAAGCCTGGGAAGATTTTCTTGATATGACTGTAAGCCAGGCTCTGAACTGGGCATCACATAATATCATGCCTGAAGAAACACCTTCCGAAATTTCAGCATGTGAGCCCTATTTTATAAGTTCCCATTCAGGAGCATCGGGTGCATGGGTTAGCGGACCGAAAGATCTTGCAGATGACGATACACACTGGGGGTACGATAACCTGACCACTGTGAAAGGATTGTTCGCGGCCGGGGATGCGTCAGGAGCCTCCTCACATAAATTTTCTTCAGGATCCTTTACCGAAGGAAGAATTGCAGGAAAGGCTGCCATAGCATTTTGTACAGAGAACCTGGATATGCCCGAAATCAGGGAAGAAAAAATTAACGATTTACGGGCCATGGTTCTGCGACCATTGATCCAGTTCGAAACCCATAAAGATTATGCCAATGATCCCGATGTAAATCCAAATTTCATAAAACCCAAAATGTTCATGTTCAGGCTCCAGAAGATCATGGATGAATATGCCGGGGGAGCTTCTGTGGGGTTCAGAACTTCAGCTGCACTGCTCGAGAAAGGACTGTATTTTCTGGATTTTATGAAGGAGGATTCTGAAAAGCTGGCAGCCTCCAATCTGAATGAACTAATGCGTTGTTGGGAGAATATTCACCGTATGTGGCAGGCCGAATCTCATATACGAACAATGCTCTTCAGGGAAGAGACCCGGTGGCCGGGATACTATTTCAGGACCGATTTTCCTGAAATGAAAGTTGACTGGGAGGTATTTGCAAATTGTAAATGGGTACCAGAAACCGGCCAATGGGAAATGATCAGAAGAAATGTTGGAAAAATGATCACCGAAGATAAAAACAGGTAACTGCAATAACCTGACTATGCCCAACATGGATACCCCCAACAACCGTTTGCCCCGATTCCCGATCCTTATTATCGGAGGTGGCATTGCCGGTGTAACTGCAGCAGTTGAGCTGGCAGAAGCCGGCAGGGAGGTGATACTGATTGAAAAAGAGGCCTACCTGGGTGGGAACGTACTGAAGATGCATAATTACTTCCCAAAACTTTGTCCCCCAGCCTGTGGGATGGAAATCAATTTCAGGAGGATCAGAAACAATCGTAGAATCAGGGTCATAACACATACCGAGGCAATGGATATTGCAGGTATACAAGGAGCGATGAAGGTGACGGTGAGAACAAGGCCCCGCCTGGTAAATGATCTGTGTACCGCTTGTGGGGATTGTGTTCCCGTGTGTCCTGTATCGAGGCCCGATTCTTTTAATTACAACGTGGGTGAAACAAAAGCTATCTATCAGGTACACCCACTGTCCTATCCGCAAATTTATGAAATTGATCCGAATCATTGTACCGGAATTGATTGCGGGCTATGTGTTGATGTATGTCAGTATGGGGCAATTAATTTTAACGAGAAAGAGGTAATAGATACACTGGATGTACATGCTGTTATAGTGGCCACCGGCTGGAAGAATTTTGATCCCTCTGTAATCACCGGACTCGGGTACGACGAATCGCCCGACATTGTGTCCAACGTGGAATTCGAGCGATTACTTTCCTTAACCGGCCCGACAAACGGCCATCTTGTACGGCCCTCCAATGGCAAAGCGCCTGAATCCGTTGCTTTCGTACAATGTGCGGGTTCACGTGACAGGAATTATCTGCCGTACTGCTCCTCCGTTTGCTGTTCAGCTTCGCTGAAACATGCACTCAACGTGGCTGAACTTCTGCCGGATGTGCAAGTGAAAATATTTTACATCGACCTGAGGGTATACGGAAGAAATGAAGATTTTTTGAAGAGGGTGGAGCATTCAATGAACATAAAGCTGGTAAAAGGAAAAGTGGCCCATGTTGAAGCAGATGATAAGGACGGCAGGATTATCGTGGAGGCAGAAGATATCGAATTGGGAAAAAAATGCAGGGAAGAATTTGATATGGTTGTGTTGGCAACCGGGATCATTCCTTCAAATGACGTTCCCGGAACAGTAGCTGATGAAGAAGGTTTTTACAGTGTGCAACAAGAAACTGGAATTTATTCCACGGCATGCGCAAAAAGACCGATGGATGTATCCGCTTCCGTAAAAGATGCAACTGCAGCAGCACTGAAGGCTATGAAATAATTTTCTTAATGTGGAGATGAAACTAGGCATATTTATTTGCACGGGATGCCATATCGGGGGTACATTGGATGTGGGACTTCTCTGTACTGAGATGGCTGAGGAACTGAGTCCTGTAGTTTGTAAATCACATGGTTCACTCTGCTCTCCTGATGGAATCCGTACGATTATGGATGATGTGGAAGCGGAACAATTGAGTGGATGCCTGGTTGCAGGTTGCGGAACAGGAACGAAAGACGAAAATTTCAGGATAGAAGAGCTGCAAGCCGTGGAAAGGGTAAACCTCCGTGAACTGGTTGCATGGTCAATGGAGCCGGGCAATGAAGATACCTTCATGGCAGCTGAGGACTATGTTAGGATGGGATATGCAGGCCTGAAACATATGACCGGTGTAACACCTTTTCTTCTGGACGGGGTCAGCCAGGAGATCCTGGTGGTGGGAGGCGGAGTGGCTGGTATGAAAGCAGCCATTGATGGTGCAGAGAACGGATATAAAGTGCACCTGCTGGAGAAAACCGGCGCATTGGGGGGCTGGGGAGCAGCATGGAGCAGGCAGATTCCTTTTGATCAGCCATTCAAAAAATTACGTGAACCCATTGCCCGCGACCTCATATCTCAGGTTGAAAATAATCCCGACATACGAATCTACCTGGAGGTGACCATTGACAAAATTGACGGACAGCCAGGGGCATTTATGGTAAAACTCAATGCACCGGATACAGAAGTACTCAGGGTGGGCTCCATTGTTATGGCATCCGGGTGGAGACCCTATCTTCCAGCTTCGGGTCCCTTTTACAGGCATGGAGAAATACCCGGAGTAATTACATCGGTGGAGTTTGAGGCTGAAATGTCCGGGGGCTCCTGTCAATCAGTGGAATCTGTTCTTTTTATACAATGTGCAGGTTCGCGGGATGAAAATCATCTTTCATACTGCTCTTCAGTTTGTTGTGGTGTTTCACTGAAGCAGGCAATGTATATCAGGGCGATGAACCCCGACACGATCGTTTACATTGTTTACAAAGATATCCGGACTCCAGGTTTTCTGGAGAATTTCTATAAAGAGGTCCAGCATGATCCCAATATTATTTTTCTAAAAGGGACCGTGCAATCTGTGGAACCTTGTCACGAAGAAATCGATATACATATCAGCGATCAGTTGTTGGGAGAGGAGTTGTTTGTTCGTGTGAACAAGGTAATTCTTGCCACCGGAATGGTTCCGAACGAGACTACCGATCTCAAATTGGCTTACAGGTTGGGAGAGGGAATACCTTCATTGAAGTATGCGTTTGCAGATTCACATTTTATCTGCTTTCCATATGAATCGCGAAGAACAGGTATTTATACGGCTGGAGGCATCAGAGCACCCATGGATATTCCATCCGCTATGGAAGATGGTTCGGGAGCCATGATGAAGGCAATCCAGATGATTGAGGCTGCTAAAAGAGGGGACGCAGTTCACCCACGTGCGGGCGATAAGTCATTCCCGGAGCTTTACCTGGAACGGTGTACTGATTGTAAACGGTGTACCGAAGAGTGCCCATTTGGTACATTTGATGAAACCAGCTCAGGTACCCCGGTGGTTAATCCAAACAGATGCAGACGTTGTGGAATATGCCTGGGTGCTTGTCCTGAAAGGGTGATCAGTTTTGCTGACTATTCAATAACCATTCTTTCTGATAAAATCAAAGCTGTAAAAGTTCCCGGTGAGTTTGAAGAAAAGCCGCGTGTTTTGGTTTTTGTCTGTGAGAATGATGCACTACCGGCACTGCTTATGGCCGCAAGAAAGGGGCTGAAGATCAATCCCTTTGTTAGGATCATTCCGGTAAGGTGCCTTGGATCCATCAACAGGGTATGGGTTTCAGATGCCCTATCTAAAGGATATGACGGTATTTTGCAAATTGGGTGTAAACCGGGAGAAGATTACCAGTGTCATTTTATCCATGGTAGTGAATTGTCGGAAAAAAGGAGTGAAATATTTGAGGAAACGCTCACATCGATGATGCTTGAACCTGAGCGGATATGTACCAGATTTGTGGAAATCAACGATTATAGGGCCATCATTGAGCAAATCAATAATTATATGGAAGAAATGAAGATGATAGGCCCCAATCCATTTAAAGATATGTGATGTATGTTTCAATAAATGAGCGTGATAAAGAAGCACAATCGAATTTTTAACAATTCATGACTGAATTAAAACCAGATATAGCTTTTAAACGTGAACTGGAGAAGATCAGCGGTGCATCGTTAAGTACCTGTATGCAGTGCGGCACCTGTTCAGTGGTATGCAACCTTTCCCCGGAAGAGAAACCTTTTCCCCGTAAGGAGATGCTTTATGCAGGGTGGGGGATGCGCTCCGCACTGATAGCAGGGAACCCGGATGTGTGGCTTTGCCATCAGTGTGGTGACTGCACAACCCACTGTCCGCGAGGCGTCAATCCGGCTGATGTGCTGGCTGCAATCCGGGATATTGCATACCGGAGTTATGCCGTACCCGGTTTCATTGGTAAGATCCTCTCAAAACCTGCATTGTTACCTGTAGCAATTCTGTTTCCTGTGGTGATTATCGCAACCATCATTTACCTTGCCGGAACCCATACAGTTCCTGATCTCCCTGTAAATTATTCAAAATTCTTTCCCCATGTCTGGCTAAACAGTTCATTTACAATTCTTACCCTCATCTCATACAGCCTGGCGGCCATCGGTTTCTCAAAATTCTGGAACGACCTGAACAACCACCCATTGGGTAAGCATGTTGAAAGGAAAAGATGGTTTCCAAGTCTCTGGAAGGTGAAGAATGATATTATGTTACATTCCAGGTTTGACAAATGCGGAAAGAATAAGCACCGGAAAATCGCACATCTGCTTGTATTTTACGGTTTCCTCATCCTGTTGCTTGTCACACTCTATGCAATTTATGCCTCCGTTGCCGGAAAATATCCGTTACAGTTCACAAATCCGTTTAAGATACTCGGTAATGTAGCTGGCTTGATGTTATTTACCGGGTTGGGTTTGATGGTTTTGAACAGACTCCGGGAGAAGGAGGACAGGGACCGCAGCAGCTATGCTGACTGGCTGTTTATTGGTGCCATGATGTTGTTGACATTATCCGGGATCGTCATTGAACTTGCAAGGTTCATGGATTGGTCCTCCGCATATTATCTCTATTTTTTTCATCTTGTTTGCGTTTGGTTTGTTATTATTTACCTTCCTTATACTAAATTTGGCCATATTATTTACAGGACGGTGGCAATGACCTATGCTTTTTCCATCGACAGGAAAGTGGAATAATATTATGACAGGAACACTTATTAATGTTGGCACGGTACTGCTGGGAAGTGCAATCGGCTTACTGATCAGATCGAAACTTCCAGAGCGATTTACAAAAATCATGTTCCAGGTTTTTGGCCTTTTTACAATCTTTCTTGGAGCTAAAATGGCCATGGAGACCAACAATATTATGGTGATGATCTTTAGTCTTTTACTGGGATCGTTACTGGGAGAATGGTGGAACCTTGATAAAGGGATGGAGAGGCTGGCTAATTTTATAAAAAAAAGGGCCAAATCAAATAATGAGCGATTTACCGAAGGTTTTGTAACGGCATTTCTTGTTTTTTGTATGGGATCCATGACCATTTTGGGTGCCATTGAGGAGGGATTGGGAGATAAGCCCAACCTGCTTCTCACAAAGTCATTAATGGATGGGTTTTCATCCATGGCACTGGCCTCAGTACTTGGAATTGGGGTCATGTTTTCGGTAGTCCCGCTGTTGATCTACCAGGGAGGACTAACAATTTTCGCATCCTATCTTACAAACATCCTCTCCCCGGATGTGGTTTCGGAAATTTCAGCTGTGGGAGGAATTTTGCTGATGGGATTGGGCTTTGTTCTGATGGATGTCAAAAAGGTAAAAGTGATGAATATGCTTCCATCACTGGTTATCGTTGTATTTCTGGCAATCTGGCTTCCGCCGTTGATTGAAAAATTATTCTGAAGATAAATTTTATTCGGACATTATGGACAGATACGCAACTTTATTGTTGGTCTTTACTTTGGCATGGTACCTGTAGACAAACTATCATTCTTTTCAAAAGTATCAAATACATTTCTGACAGATCCGTGCAACAGCAATAGTCTTCTTGATTCTTCCGGTTCGAGTCCCAGTTCGTCCACGATCATTTTGGTCCCTCTTTCTATCAATTTCTGATTTGTGAGCTGCATGTCAACCATCTTATTCCCTTTCACTCTACCCAGTTTGATCATGGTAGTGGTTGTGAGCATATTCAAAATCAGTTTTTGTGCTGTTCCCGCTTTCATTCTTGTACTTCCGGTTACAAATTCCGGACCTACGATGGCTTCAATGGGAATATCCACGGATGCGGCCAGTTTTGTGTCCGGGTTGCAGGTGATACAGGCTGTGAACAGTCCGTTTTTCATCGCATCCTGAACAGCTCCGATGACATAGGGAGTTCCTCCTGATGCTGCAATTCCAAGAACGCTGTCGTTTTCGGTTGGTTTAAACCTGGCCAGATCTTTCCAGGCCCCTGAGATATCATCTTCTGCCGATTCAATCGCCTTTCTGATGGCAAGATCACCTCCGGCAATAATTCCAATCACAATATCATAAGGAACTCCGAATGTTGGAGGAATCTCCGAAGCATCAAGTATTCCCAGCCGGCCACTTGTGCCGGCACCTACGTAAAACAGTCTGCCTCCTTTCAGCATTCGTGGTATGATCTTCTCAACTACCTGTTCAAGTACGGGTATAATTTTCTGAACAGCCATATGAACCGTTCCATCCTCCTTGTTTATATTTTCAAGCAGTTCAATCACGGTCATCTTTTCAAGATTATCGTAACGTGAGGATGCCTCTGTTTGGGATGTCATATTTTTTTTATTTTCTTTTGATTTCATTTCTTATGATAGTTAACCAGTTCATCGATGGGTGACGACAACACTGTAATTTTTTCTAAGTCCCATTTTTTCGATGTCTCTTCAAGAATATCTTTGAAGTGGTATGCAATGGAACCTGCAAAACCAATTTCATAGGAGGCATAGTTCTTATATTTTACAATATTTTTCCTGAAGAAATTATCGAAAGCCTCTTCCACGATGCTTTTTATCGATTCATGGTTAATATATTTTCTAATTATCCGGGAATAGGACGCAAGGTGCCTGGCTGGATATTCTTCACGATATACATTCTTAAGCACTGTGTGCATCTCTATCTCCTCATTTTTCAATATCTCGTCGGCTAGTTTACCTGGTAGGGCTCTCTTAAATAGCGCATTAATGAAACGTTTGCCCATGTCAGTTCCGCTGCCTTCATCTCCCAGAATATATCCCAATGCCGGAATTTTTTCCCTGATAATCCCGTTATCGTACAGGCAGGAATTAGAACCGGTACCCAGAATGCAGGCTATTCCCTTCCCCTCTTTAAATAGTGCCCTTCCAGCTGCCAGCAGATCATCACCTACAAAAACCTCGCATTGGAAACCGAATCTACGGTGTAATGCCGATTGCAAAATATATTCAGCATCGTTCCCGGTAATTCCCGCACCGTAAAAGAAAACCTGGCCCACCTTATCTTTTTTCCCTGTGAATTCCAACGATGCCAGCGTATCATCAATTTCATTTTCTGAACGATGATAGGGATTGATGCCCTTTGATGTTAGCGCAGAGACCTGACCATCCGGGGAAATCAACCTCCAGTCTGTTTTTGTGGAACCGCTGTCTGCAATTAATTTCATTTTAACTATCTATACTTTCTTGCCAGTATTATTCAGTAATAATTACCGGTGTTATATGCACTCCCTTATCATGAAATACCCGTACATAATAGATGGAACCGGTATTGAATTCGTTTGTCAGGATAGTAAAACCCGATGAATTTATATTGGTAGCATTGTTTAAATAATGAACTTTTCCCAATATATCAGTTACTTCAATTTTTGTAAATCTGATATCAGGATTCAGCGCCCGTACATGTATCTCACCATTACTTGAAAATGTGGGATAAACCGCTATATCATCACCCTGGAGCTTCCCAGATTGATCGTAAGATGTTCCCATGTCCGTCTCAAAAGTAATCATTGAACTGAAAATTCCTGCCCCAAAATCATTTTTTGCCCTGATTCTCAGATAATAACTCGTTAGTGGATTCAGTGAAACAGAAATAGTGCCTGTTCCCGAAGTAGCATCGAATCTCTCCGAATGATCAATATTTTCAAACGAACTTGATTGCGTCAATTCGATATATATGGAATCGGTATTATTGTCAGCCTCCCAGTCTATTGCGGGTTTTGTACTGACCTCAAATGATAGATTTTGAGGTTTTGTAATAACCGGTCTTGTGGGATAACCGGTTTCAAAGGACCTTGTATCACTGAACGGACCTGTTCCATATTGACTTCTGGCCCTTACTCTCCAGTAATAGGTTCGGCTGCCTTCAATCTGTAAATCTGAAATTTCCATCTCCTTCCGGCTGATCCAGGCTGAATTGAAAATGATTGAGCTAAGGGCTTCATCAGGGGCTATCTGCAGTTCATAGGTGATTGTACCGGTCGTTGCAGTGGTATTCCATTCTAATTTATCAAATGAGGCAACCGTATTCAGATCGTCCGGCGCAACGATTATTGCCTGAGGAATTTCTCCTGCAGATGTTTTGAATGTATGGAATGTTGAAAAATCACTCTCACCGTATTCATTTTTTCCGGCTATTCTAATGTAATACCAGGTATCTTTCTCCAGTTTGTTAGTAAGTTCTCCGGTACCTGCAGTTGCTTCAAATGACTCATCAGCCTGAATTGTACTGAAATTGTTTATGGTGGAAATTTGAATTCTTACAGTGTCTGTTACCTGACTGGCATTCCATTGAATTACCGGATTGGTGGAAGTATTCTGGGCCAGGTTAACCGGTTCGGATAGTACAGGTATGGCAGGGTATCCGGTTTGGAACATCCATGCCCCTGAAAATGGGCCGGTTGTTCCGTTTTTTGCCCTGACCCGCCAGTAATGGTCGGTTTCTCCTGCAAGACCGGCATTTTTGATCAGGAAAACAGTATCTGAGATCCAGTCCGATGTATGCTTAACCGTGCTAAAAGTACTTGTGGTCGCTATTTGTACCTGGTATAGCGGGTTTCCGGGATCAGCATTCCATGCCAACAGGGAATTAAGGCCGGTTACAGACTGGTCTGAAGGAGAAACAAGGTTGACGAACTGAACGTTTCCGTTAACGGTATATACGGCTGAAGGGGATCCCTCCTCACCATATGCATTGATACCGGTAACCACAATTTTGGACTGATTTGATATTACCAGTTTTGAGAGGGCAATGGACGTCTCAAAGGTAACGGCTCGCAGGTTGGCCGGATCATTGATTATTTGCTCATCAGTGAGATCCTCATCCGTGGCATATACAGCAAACCGGTCGTTTATACCGGGAGTGAAATCCCAGGCAAGATAGTATTCATCTCCCAAAGCTTCCTCAATTCTCATATTTTGGGGAACAGGTGGTGTAATGCCACTTTTCCAGGTCATTTCAGGAACTATCGCAGGACGGGTATAGATGTATTGGGTCAGGTAATCTTTCAATCCGTTAATGAGTGTAATAAAGTTTGTACGGAAGAATACACTACCCAATGCATTTTTATCATTTTTCAACCTTATGAGATTAATCTGAAGCCCTACCTGGCTTAATGTCCATTCAGCTACCGGATCACCAGTACCTTTTAGGAGAGACTCTTCCATCACTGTCAGGTTGTCTGCTGTAGTCATTTCGGGCCAGTCAAAATAATTTTTGAATTCGTGTAACAGAGGATCAGTATCCATTCCTTTTTTTAATTTGGGATCAGCCGGAAGTTTGTAAATAGCCATACCCGGATAGAGATGCCGGTTATTACTGAAACAGGAATCGGCCCACCAGTTGGTCAGTGTTTCAAAATCCTGTGCACCGCCTGTGGGCCAATAGATTTGGGGGGTCAGATAATCTACTGTTCCATCCTGTAACCATGCAATGGGATCACAGTAAATGGTCGAATACGAGTCGAGACCACTGATTCCCTGGGGCAATCCACTTTTATAGATACCAAAAGGACTTACACCAAAACGCACCGAAGCATTTACATCCTGGATCGTCGTGTATACCGTATCCATCATTCTGTTCACATTATCCCTTCTCCAGTCACCCAATGACATTCCATTACCATAAGCGGTATATTCTGGCTCATCCAGTGAAGATGGGGTGCCGCCATATGCGTAAAAGTAATCGTCAAAATGTACCCCGTCAATGTTATAATTGGAAACGAGGTCCCTGACAACATTACCGATGTACGACATCACTTCCGGGTTACCGGGATTAAGGATCTTTCTGCCGTTGTCGTATGCAATTGTCCATTCAGGATGTTCCATGTAGATATGGGTCGAATGGTAATATTCACCGCCATCATTACTGGAAGCATTAATTCTGTAAGGATTCAGCCAGGCATGAACCTCAATTCCCCTTTTATGCCCCTCCTCTATGGCAAATTGCAGCGGGTCGTACCCCGGATCATCTCCCTGATTCCATGTAAGATAACGGGACCACGGTTCGTACGCAGACTGATATAAAGCATCGCATTCGGGCCTTACCTGAAGAAACACGGCATTTAAATTGGTCGATCGGATCATTTCAAACATGTTGATCAAATCGGTCTTTTGAGCTTCCGGATTATTCCTGTGCTCTGATTTCGGCCAGTCCAGATTTGATACCGTGGCGATCCAGGTACTCCGCATCTCACGTTTTGGCTCATCCTGTCCTTTAAGGAAGAGCGGTGTTATCAACAAAAGACAGATATATATTATTCTATTTTTCATGTTCGATCAGTTAATACGCCTGTAGACAATCTTAATGCTATCGGAAATAATCCGCCAGCCTTTTAATAACCCCGGGGTTTATTCATCGCCTGTTCTCCTTATTAATATTCAATCGTTCCAAATTGCCTGCTCCACCAAACCTGCTGGTAATATGAATCCCCTCCCTGGTTGTCTGATGCCTCCTTATAGTTTGTATAATTTAAGTCCACTTCATCATCTGGATAGGGCAATCGTCCCGGCAAATAATTCCTTGGGACCTCAACCCAGTTTGCTTTGAGAATCTTCACACCGTCCAATTCAAGATCCCATTTGTGCAGTTTCGGGAAACCGGTCCTGCGGTATTCTGCAAAAGCTTCCCAGCCATTGAGATACAAGGAAATCCATTTTTGGGTGATGATTTGTTCCAGCGTATTATTAAACGCGCCACCCGTTGCTATAAATTCCTGAATTACTGAATCTGCAATTTCAAAGTATTCCAGCGCACTTTGCACTCCTTCCCGATACAGGTCCTCCGCAATATCTCCTTCGGACCAACCCCGGAATGCTGCCTCCGCACGCAGAAAACAAACTTCAGTATAAGTTAACAGTGGATTTACAAAGGTAGGATTATCTGAGAAAAAAGGGCCAATATAAGAGGAACTTGAAACGCCCATCCCCATGGCCTGATTCTCTTTCAGTGTAGCATTCATCAGGTTGGGCACTCCTGTGATCGTTGTATTATCAATTTCAATAGGTTGTGCATATATTTCCAGCCTTGGGTCGTTACTGTCCCTTAGTTGCCGCACCATCAGCTCACTAATCTTAGGCACACTGGTGCCTGTATTATCAGGATTGGTTGGATTCTTTGACCCGATATTCATCGCATAATACGGACTCCACCAATCCTGTGATTCAATGTAAGAAAACAGGGCACTTTCCTCATTGGAGGAAATAAGATTGTTTTCTGCAATTATTTCATTTACAACAGCCTGATCTCCACTCCGGATGGCCATCCTGAGTCTGAGCGAATTTGCAAATTTAACCCACGAATCAATGTTTCCCTGGAAGAGCATATCATTTGAAAAGAAGATTTTATCCTTGTCAAATGAGGCCGCTGCATCCTTGAGAATGTCCATGAGATCGTTATATATGAACTCCTGGTTGTCATAACCTGGTGACTGGGATTCCTTGGTGTAGTCGTCCAGAATCTTCCATGCTTCTGAGTATGGGACATCACCCCATAGGTCAGTTACCCGTTGAAAATTATACGCTTTCCAAATCCTGACGGCCTGGTATTTATTTACCAAAGCAGGATCGTCTTTCAGCATATTCTCAAGTACAGTGCAGTTTAACAGTAAATCCGTATAAAAATATCTCCAGAGATTTTGTATTCTGTACTGATCGAAAAGCGTATACGGGGGCATGGTGGAATTGCCATATACAGCTGCCGTGTGCATGATCCATCGCTGCACGTAGGTTATATTGTATGTTGAATAGATTCGGCCGCCACCTGAGCCGGCATATTCCCCCGCACCCTCTTTGACTACGTAATTGAATATGTAATCCACATCACTTGTTGCCGGATTATTCGGGTTTTTATTTAGCTCTTCAAAATTATATGTACAGGATGTCATTGTGAACATGACGACCATTGCCAGAAAAATATATTTTATTTTCATAATGCTGGTATCTTTTAAAATATAACTTTAATATTGAAGCCAACTGAACGTGTGGTTGGCATAGCGGCATATTCCTGGCCTAGTCCGTTATTGTTTGAGGTGAATGATGATTCCGGATCTATATTGGGTACACCTGAATAGATGAGCCAGAGGTTTCGCCCGATCACAGCAAATGATGCACTTGAAATAAAGTTCGAACTAAACCAGCTTTCAGGAAAATTATAATTGATTGTTACATCACGCAATTTCACGTAAGAAGCATCATATACATCCAGTTCGGCAATGCCTCCCCATTTTCGCTGGTGGAAATAGACCTGAGGATCAATCCCTTTAGTATTTTCACTTCCATCCTCAAAAACACCATCAGCTACGTAGCCAACGGGCTCAGAACCTTCCGGATCGAACATCTGTTTATCGCTTTCGTCCAGCATGGGTGTTCCATCCTCGTTATAGCGGCCGGTACGACCCGCTAACCGTTCTGCATTCGTTGCGGCATACCAGGACTCACGGCCTTCCAGTGTTTCCGTAAATTGCCCGTTATCCAGCCCATATTTGTTGGTTTTTGAAAAAATACTTCCTCCCCTGGATACCCCTATTGAAAATGAGAAGGAGAGATCTTTATACCTGAATAAATTTGTTAATCCACCGGTCCAATCTGGCGTTATATTGCCAATTACACCACGTTCTTCCATGATGTAGAGTCCGTCATCTCCTACCATCGGACGTCCGTTACTGGGATCATCAATAATGTTGCCTTCTGTGTCGGTCTTGTAAAACCGTTTGAGCCTGGTGCCGATGATCTCACCATAGGGTCTGCCTGGTATGGCAACGATATCCACCTGGCTTTCATTGGTAATTGTCAACTGTGTTAGTCCATCCTTCAGGTACTCTACTTCGTTTCTGTTCTTTGCAAAGTTCACATTCATGGTCCATTCAAAATCGCTTGATCGTAATGGTGAAATGGTCGACTGAATTTCTATTCCCTTATTGGATATTGCTCCGCCATTTGTCAGAATACTGGCAAAACCGGAAGTTTTGGAGAGTTCAGCCGTTAAAATTTGATTGTAAGTGACTTCGTCATAATAGGTGATATCAAAACTCAACCTGTTCATAAAAAACCGGAGATCTGTACCCACTTCCCAGGAAGTATTTTGTTCGGGTCCCAATTCAGGATCGGTAGCTGAATTCCTCAGATATACAGCAGGAACTTCTCCATATTGCTGGTTTATGAATTGATGGGACAGCATGTGTGGATCCGTATCATTTCCAACACCGGCCATGGAAAACCGTACTTTACCGAAACTCAGCAGATTATTTTCTAATCCGAAGGCATCAGAAAAAATAAAACTGGTGTTCAGGGAAGGGTAGAAATAGGAATTTTTATCCACTGGCAATGTGGACGTCCAGTCGTTACGGCCTGTAAGTTCCAGGAATAACCAGGATTTGTAACTTAAATGAACTGATCCGTAAAGCCCCTGATTGATCTTTTGACGCTTACTTGTTCCTGCTGAAGTTTCTGCAGGATATTTGGGATTGTTCAGTGAAAAGAAATTGGGTACCGCAAGTCCGTTGATCGATGTGGATTGATAATCAACCTCATAGGTTTCGTAGGCGCCTCCTGCATTAACATTCAGTTCAATATCGTTGGAAAATTTTTTGTGCGCTGTAAATAAAAAATCATGGTTCAATGCACGGTAATTGATCCACCTTTCCGTGTAGGATCCTTCACCGTTTGCCCTGAGGGCATTGTTTGCGATTCTCAGGTATCTTTTAGATTTATAGGTATCCATACTGGATCTTGCATACCCTGTTAGCCAGGGTGTGATTTTCAGATCAATTTTTGCATATCCCTGGAACTGATCCTTGTTGTCGTTATTGTAATTTTCATAGGCTTCCCAATAGGGGTTCGTGTGCCAGGAATCGGAAAAATACCAGTTCTGCTCCCTGCCACCTGCACTTTTATAATCCTCCCTCAGTGTATTGATATTAATACTGCGGGGCATCCAGATAAATGTTCTGGCACCGGTCCTTGAGTCTCCCTGTCCGACCCGGTTAAAAGCATCTTCGCGGATATAATTGCCTTTAAAACTGAAGCCAATGTATTTGTTCAGGGTCGAATTCATATTGTAATTGATACTTTTCCTGTCATAATGACTGTTAGGTTTGAGTCCATCGTTATTCACGGTTCCGGCAGAGAATCTCCAGTTGGTTTTTTCATTGCCCTTTTCCAACGCAATGGAGTTTGAAAGTGTGTATCCGTTATTGAAATAATTCTGGACATTATTCGGTTGGGGAGTGAGGGTTGTGAATTCACCATTCCAGTTCAATACTTCCATG
>JBBDIE010000150.1:31078-85450 GCA_040880545.1 Bacteroidales bacterium
CAGTAAGAGAATTGATATTTTATTCATGTTTGGTAGAATTAGTAGTTTAGCTGTGATTGTTGGTTATTGATAATGAGTATAGCTTGGCATGCTGAATCATTAATGATGCGAAGGATCAGCGTGTTCCCTGATTGGGCCTGCCTTTCAAGTTGAATAACCGGATTATTAAGTTTGAGATTTCCTTGTTGGAGGAACTGCCCCGAGATACTGTATAGCTCATACCTGGACTCATTGCCGTCCAGGTTTGAGAGGTGTATTTTGTCCCCGGTTAGCGGGTTGGGGTAGACAGTAACTTTCCCATCGGCCCGTCCAGTGAAAACTGAAGTCAGGTCGCGTTGGTTCAAAGCGTCGAAATAAATATCCCCTCCTGTATTTCCTTCA
Organism: Bacteroidales bacterium; assembly: GCA_040880545.1. Taxonomy (GTDB): domain Bacteria; phylum Bacteroidota; class Bacteroidia; order Bacteroidales; genus M55B112. The sequence continues at coordinate 31,460 of JBBDIE010000150.1, forward strand.
TCTGTTTTAACTATTTTCAGATAATCCAGGGATGAAACACCTTCGGGTAGGCTCACTTTACAATAGTTCCAACCCGCAAAATCTATGGTGCAAAGTTCTGCGACACTTTGATTATTGAATCCAGCCTCTATTCTATTGTAGCTCAAATCACCCCAGATCCAGATACCGATCATGTTGCTGTTCTCAATGAGTCCTACACTTTCTGAAGCCGGTTTGATCACACATTCTGCCACTGGATCAAGAAAGTTATATCGCAGTAGGGTGGAAGCTTCTCCGGAGCGCATTGTCTTGGTCCACCGGTATAGAAATGAACTTCCATCTATTCCGGTACTGGAGTCGAAATCAATGATCCATCCATTATTCTGGTCAAATTCATCGATGATAACCAGGTTGACCGGCTCCTCCATGGTGGTGAATGGAATTTCTACTGCATCCACAAGTGGAATATTCTCCTGATCCATAACAGAGCCATGAATTTTCAGCGTATAGGTACTGTTATACTGAAGGTCAGTGGAAGGGGAGAAATAGTAATGTCCTGTTCCATCGATAGAGGAAATGGTTGCTCCTTTGGTACCAAGGGTGGTGCCTTCTTTCGGAATAATCTCAACCGAATTGATCAGAGAAGTATTGTTCAGCGGCGCATCAAATATCAGCCTGAATTGCAGGTAGGGGCTGACCTCCTGTTGTGAAACTGACGGGAAACTGGCTAACAGGGTGTATCTGTTTCTGTCGCCGGTTATGAAGCTTAATGATACAGCACTGTCCATAGCCACACCCCACTGATGTTCTGCCGTATTGTTGAGCGTTACAGTATATTCGGTGAGGGTGTCAAAGGGAATATCTGGCTGAAAATATACGTTCAGGTAATCTTTATCCCAGGAGAATGATCCGGGGATATCGGGGGAAATATTGAATGCCTGTGCCACGGTGAGTGAATCCATATTCATGTTGAATGTGATCCTTACCGGGTCGAAACAGTTGATGGTATCACCATCATGGGGTGTGGTTGAAATCACACGCGGTGCCATGGTTTTATCAGCCTTCATCCATGGGTTATGGAAACTGAACTGGTGAGGAATAACCTCGATCTGTACCGTGTCATTAAAATAGTCTGTTGCTGAAAAAATAAGATTGTAGATACCCGGAGGAATACTGTCGAACATGTAAAATCCGGTATTCACCGAATCTACATGGTAGATGTTACCGGTCTCAACCAGTTCCACCACTGCACCATTCACATTCATATATTTATCGGGAGAATTGGCAATGGAATAATTGTCTTTGGCCAGGAGTGAATCACGGATGATGCCGGATATATTTCCGAAATTCTCTGCTCCGGGAAGGTTAAAATATGTTTCCATGGCCAGAAGCATGTTCCATGCCTCCTGCCGCCTGTAATCCAGATTCAGTAAACGGTCCATTTCGGGCCTGTAGTCGTGAAAACTACCCTCCGATATGATTCCGGGAACTTCCAGGGGATAAAGTACCCCATAGCCATAGGTCCAGCCCGGGTTTAGTGTAAGGTCCCCAATAAAATGGGGAGATGTATTTGTCCAGTAAGTTGCTTCATTGGTTATCAGCTGTCCCCACAATATTTGCGCCCAGACTTTGGCTTCAGGAATGGCCGGGTCATCACTCTTGCCGTTGAATATTGTCATGGGATAATTCGAGACCTGGTTTCCTCCATTTGAATGGATGGAGATAAAAAGATCCACATTGTTGTCATTTGCCATGGCAGCTATGGTCGAAAGAGGGAGGTCATCCTCTGTACGGTTCAACTCACGTGACATGATCACTTCACATCCGCGGGATTCAAGAAGGTCCCTGAGCCATAACCCTTTCGTTAAGTTTCCTTCAGATTCCCAGAATCCGTTTGGCATTCCCCTGTCATCAGAATCATGACCTCCATGTCCGGGATTGATCATAACTTTAAGACCTGTAAAATCAGGAGCCTGGCCATAACCGTTAATAGAGATGAAGATGAATAATAAACCCCAGACCAGGTATTTTATCTTATGTAACATTGTTTATTCTTAATTTTTCACCCTGATTTTGACTGCAAATACTTCTCCTTTCAAATTATGAAATAAGATACGATCACCATCCGGTGATGCTTTGGGATACAAGGCGATGATTTCTCCATCAGCTGAAATTTCAACTTTCTTCCCGGTTTCAAGATGTACTGCATAAACGTCGGAATGGGTTGTTACATATCCGTCGTCTTTATCGATCATGCCCAGTACCCACTGATTATTCAACCATACCGGTGCGTTTAAAATTCCGATATCGGCCGTAATATTACCGTCCATATCACTAACATAGGTCCCTTTTCCAACTGCGGTAAACAGAATGTTCTGTCCATCTGGCGACAGGGAGGGCCAGACATAATAATTATCACCAGTTGGTTTAAGTTCTTTTTTATCGTTGTTGCGTTGAAGAATTATCTTTTTCCCATCCACAGTAACGTTGTCCGTCACAGGAATATCACTTTCAATTGCTGACGCAACATCACTGTCCGGGTCAATTTTACGGAATTCAATTTCTTTATCTGTTCCTGTTCCTTTGTGAACAGAATATACAATTGTATTATCATCTTTAGCGGAGAATGACCTGACCCTGGTGCCATCATCAACGACCCGGATAGTTTTTCGTTTTCGGATGTTGTACTGGTACAACCCTTTTGAGTTCTCCCCTTTATAAAGTATCTCCCTGCTGTTATGTCCAAATTCAGGAGCGTACACCTTACTTTCCACCGGTATTTTTTTCACCCGGCGTACCTTGATGTCCTGACTATGAGCAGGCAGCATGATCATACAGGCTGCTATAAAAAATAGGATTCTTTTCACGTTTCCGTTATTTGAATTGGATCAGAATTTATTTTTAAAAAGAGGGCGGACGACTGCGCCCGCCCTCTTCATTAAACTAACTACTACTGAGAGTTATTGAACTTTAACAATCTTGAGAACCTTAGATGATCCTGAATCATCGTTTAGTCTCAGATAGTAAAGTCCGGAGCTTAGATCACCCATTTCAAGATTTACCCTGATTTGCTGGTGGGTATTCACTGTTTTAATGAGTTTTCCTGTAATATCAATCACACTTACAGACTCTATCGATCCCATGTTGTCGATGGTCAGGATGTCCATCACAGGATTCGGGTAGGCCCTGATATTGTTAAAGTTGTCGTTATCAATTCCAACAGGAATGATCCTGACAAAATCAGACATGGCAGCAGTTCCAACCAGGTAATCCAGTCCGCCTGTCAGAGCAACCGGAATCACTTCGAATGCGATGAATTTTGCTTCCATGTCGTTACCAACAACATATTCAAGGGATGTTTCACCCAGGATCTTCAGCTTATCAGATCCTTCGGCATCTGTTGCATACCACCACTGGTATTCACTTGTGCCTTCCAGATCACCGTCTGCATCGTTGTAGGTATAACTTGCAGTGAGCGTTTCACCTGCTCTTTCAACACCTGTAATTGCAACATCAAGTGCTTCAGGTGCGCTTACACCAACAATGTTAACAACATCTTCCGGTCCGAATGCATTCAATGGCATACCGTCGAATGATACAACACTTCCTGATCCGTCGTATACTACTGTAACTGCATCACCAGCCGAAACTGTGGCGGTCAGTTCAAGTATCAGTATCGTCGGATCTTCTGTGTCCCTGTAGATCGTATCCACATCAGCAACAGTCTCACCGATATTTACGGACCAGCCTGTTCCGTCGAAGCCATCTTCAGACATTGTTTTGCTGAACCAGATATTCAGCTTATCACCAGTCTCATTGGTTTCTGAATATGTATATCCTGGTAATTCCAGTAATCCTTTGAACCTGGCAATACCATTATTTGCAGAGAGCATGTAGAGATGGAAGAATTCTTCATCAGCCTGAACATGCACACCACCCAGTTCCTGGTTTGCGCTGGAGAGCTCTTCTGAAGTACCCACGGTAATATGGGTTGAGCCGGTAATGTCCTGAACAATTATGTTCCACAATCCGGCATCATTTTTCTGATGGAAAGCTACCAGTGTACGGTTCTTATAGTAGAAGACCTGGGGTGAATTAGACTGGTTGTTATTTTGTCCAATACCCTCCAGGGCACCAACATAATTTCCATCCTTGTTAAAGATCTGAGGCTGCGCCCCGCGACCATCCACGATGAAATTGGCATCCGGGCTGTTGGTGATAGGATATGCTGAAGGAGTTGAGCCTATTGAGGTGACATTCTGCAGTGTTATTACTGTTCCTGCATCTACAATACCTCCTGTAACCACCCAGCGAACAACCTTGTTGCCGGCCGATTGGGCTGCAAAAATTAATGCATCGCCTGATACATCTCCCACAACGGTGAATTTATCTCCCAGACGCATTGCGTCAGCGGAAGTAAATTCTATAAACTTCGTTGGTTCAGCCAGTTCATTTTCCCATTTATAAACTACAAATGGAGCAGTGCTGGCGTCCAGTTGTAACGGGCAGGCCAGAATTTGACCATCTGCTGAAACTTCGACATCACTGATTCTGAATAAACCGACATCTAATCCTGTGGTACTCATTTCAGATACAAATGCGCCATTCAGCTTGTCGGCCACAACCAGTTTGGTTCCACCAAACCTGCTTGCAATGTAAATATGTTCCGTACCAACGGCAAAACCACGTTCGGTACTTCCGGTTCCGACATATTCTGCCAGTGCGTCTACCTTGACGGCACGCATCCATGTACGTTCAAAATCACCTTCATTGGTTGAGGCAACTGCTGCTTCTGCAGTAACTGCTTCAACAGGTTCGCCTTCCAGTAGTTCACCAACGGTGGCCACAGGTGTGATTTCATATACCAGGTGTTTGCCGATCACATCTTCGGTAACAACAAGTACATAAGAACCTGTTGCGGAGGTTATTTCAACCTTGTTGGTGCCACCGGCATCATCAGCAGTGTACCATTTGTGTACAGAAACACCTTCCGGATCATCTGTCCGGTCGGAATAGGTATATGATCCGTACAATACGGCACCAACTTCAGGTGTTCCGTGAACCATAACATCCGACGCAACCGGGGCTTCCGGTGCCGGTTTGGCAGCGATCATTCCCGTGGCGGTCATGACTGGATCTCCAACATCATCTCCAACCGTTACCGGTGTTACCTCGAAGATGATAAATTTACCTTCATCTTCTGCAACTGCTATATACGTGGATACACCATCAGCAACTTCAACCATATTTGTTCCGGCTGCATCATCGGCACGGTACCATTTAAGGATAGTTGCTCCCTCCTCGTCACCATTCAGGTCACTGTATGTGTAGGTTCCGGTGAGTTCACCGTCAACCTCCTCACGGCCTGTAATGGTCAGGTCAGAAGCTTCAGGTGCAAATTCCGGGAAGGTAACTGCAGTTGCAGATGCAACTGTTACAGTTTCTCCGGTAAGCAGTACGCCTGTCTCTGCTACTGGCGTTACACTGAACAGGATGAATTTGGCATCATCTTCAGGCTTCACCAGATAGGTAAGCGTTCCGGTAGCTACTTCCACCATGTTTGTTCCAACAGCATCGTCAGCTGTGTACCATTTGATTACGGATTCACCTTCGGCATCACCATTTTCATCGAAATAGGTGTAGGAACCTGTGAGTGTCTCGTTTACAGCGATGGTTCCGGTAATCGCCACATCATTTGCCACCGGAGGTTCTGCATCGGTTAATACAGGTCCAAAATAGGCCGTTTCAACAAGGTGCAGAGCATCGGATACTGTCCCGGTTGCTGCAACAGGCAAGACGGAAAATGAGATATATTTATTCTCATCTTCAGCCAGGATGGTATAGGTTAGTGAACCTGCCGCGGCGGTAATCTCGGTTTTATTTGTGCCTGCATCATCATCAGAAATAAACCATTTGAGTTCAGAAGCACCTTCAGCATCACCATTGATATCCACATACTGGTAACTGGCTGTCATTACCTCTCCAACCTTTGTGAGGCCCTCAACCTGTACGTTGTTTGCAGTGGGAGCGCCTTCAGTGGCTACAGATTTTATATAAGCAGCACCTGAAAAAGAGAAAATGGCGTAGGAACCATCAGGATTTCCGATCGCAGCCTGTTCCTGTCCATCACCATATTCCGGTGGCCAACCTGGAGCAACCGGGGCCGTGCCGGGAATAGAGTCTATGAAATTAGTTCTTGTCACATCGGAAAAGTCAGCACTGGCAGCGGTAATGTCAATGGTATGGAAGGCTCCCAGGTTTGAGACTGCAAGATAGGTACTTGATCCAAAACTGAATTGCTTTACATCACCAGTAGCTCCCCAGAAAAGGGAACCATCTATTGTACCGACTACATTCCCGGTTCCATCAATTTTAGCTGGAGACTGGGTGGAATTGCTGTACCAGAAACCATCTGATATTTTTGTTCCAAGAGCCTGTACATGCAGATCTATACCCGCAGTGACTCCCGTGAGCGCAAGTGTCGTAGGATCACCCAAAACACCATTCACAACTTCAAAATAGATAACTGAAGCTATATCATAGATGGGAACAATGATCAGTGCTTCATCGGTATAATCACCGTACACACTGAATCCTGGCCCAAAATCCGCGTCGTCACTATTTTGGTATAGTACTACAGGATCAGTATCTTCAGAAGCCCAGTAATAAATTTTGAAAGGATTAAATGTATTTGTGGTGGTCATTGTAGCAAATATTCCACCATCCATACTAACCTCAACATCGTTGATCCCATAACCATTTTCAGCAACGGTTAATGCAGAGAGATCAATCTTGTTTAGTTCTGCTCCGGTCGAAGCATCAAGGATTTGAACTACATTGGCGTCTGCAGTGTTTGCAGCACCACCGGTTGTTCCTGCAACATACAATTGATTGGTATTGGCATTATAGGCGATTCCCCTATAGTCCTTACCAGTGTTCCAGGTTGGGGAAATATTCCATACTTCCCCTGGTTGCGCATTAACCATTAATCCTCCCATCAGAAGCATCATGGTTAATAACCAAACATAATGTGTGTTTTTAATTTTCATGCTAATTGATTTAGTTTAATTAAGTATTTATTTAATTAGTAGTTGTCCGCTTTCAATTTTATTGTCATGGACAATCTGGTACACGTATGCACCAGCGGAAAGCTGAGATGTATTATACCGGATGGTCTGTTCGCCCGGTATGGCTTTCCCGGCAACAATTCCCAGGAATTTACCGGAGATATCAAATAATTTTACTGAAACAGGACCACTGGCTCCGTCGGGCAGGGTAAACCTGAAATCTGCATACGCTGTTGCAGGATTTGGGAATGCCTTTACACCAAATACTTTGGTGAATTCCCTTACCGAAGGTGTGGTTGCAACCAACCCATCGATTTTAAAACATGCAATTCCGTTCGAAGGAGCACAAACGAAAAGATGGAGTGTATCGTCCAGAACGCCGAATTCAACAGCTCCTTCTCCGAAGGCATTGTCGAATCGTACACCGAATGTGGGAGTGAATCCTATGACATCCACATCAGTAACGTTTTCACCATGTTTGGAAATATCGAAAACATATCCGCTCTGATCACCACAGAACATACCCATGAGCAACTTCCCCCCAAATTCAACTATTCTTCCCGCCAGTACTGCCGATGGATGGTTAGCCGTGCTGATGGCCACCTGCGACAAATTTACTCCGGCAGTTGTAAAGAGGGTCGGCATAAATCCTTTCCCGCTGACGTAGATCCAGTCTGCTTTGCCAGGTACACCGGCGACCGTGGGTGATGTACCCACATTGGCAATGTCCTGCAGTGTAATTACAGTGGGACTTTCATCCACCACACCTGCAGTGGATTTCCAGCGAAGTATCTTGTTCGTTTCGCCTGCACCTGCATATATATAGGCTTCGGAATCCCAGTTGCCGATCACACTGAATTTATCACCAAGACGGTAACCTCCTTGCTTGTAATCGATAATGGTTTGGGGTATATCCTGCTCCCAACTCCAGCGATATACGCGAAATGCTTTTACAGACACGTATCCGCCTTCCAGTTGAACGTCGGGCCCGGATGCCAGTGTCATGTTACAGGCAAAAATGCTTCCATCCTCTGTGGCTGTAACATTGTTCAGCGGATAACCACCGCCATAATTTTCATCGGAGCTGTTGATCCCGGTTGTAAGCAACTTGGAAAGACCAAATGCCGGTGCTTCCCCGGTGTAGGGATCCAGGATATATACATGGGGCTGACTCACATCCAACACCCCGTCTTCATCCGTATCTATAGCATGCCTGCTTGATACATATACATGCCCCGAGTAATCGCTGTAAACGATTCCGCGCTCCACAGCTGCATAGGCCGGACTGCCATCTTCAGCCTCGCTGCCGTCAGTAAACCATGCAGGAGCATTCTCGCCAAAATGAGCCCATCTCTCCACAAAGGTGATGGTGTCCTGTCCGAATGAAAACAGAACGGTAAGCGAGAACATCATACTTACGAGTAGTAGTTTCTTCATAGTGTTAGTTTTTAGAATTTAATGATTGGCTTTTTAAGAAATTTGTATTTTGTATTACAACAATAACATAATTCTATTTCAGGACAGTGGTTTAAAGATGTCAGAGACCGGTTGAAAATACCATAAACAGCTTAATTGTAAGATAGATGACCATTAATATTAGCAGAATACACCCATTTTTCAAACTCCTGCTAAAGCAAAAATACATTTGTATGACAAATATATTGAAAGAATTGAACATGCTGTACAACATAAAAAAGCATAATGTATGATGTATTACAAATTTTCAAAATGTTGCATTATTGTATAAAATTTAAATGTACTATCGCTGCATGTATGATATTTGGAGTGTTTACCGGCTATTCTCATTAAATTATATGGATCCTGATCAATGCAGATAAAAAAAATAAACTCATATGAAATCTGACATTTACAAAACTTTCTTTCTTTTAATCTGTGGATTGTTGATCAATTGTTTCACTGCACCGGTGCTGGATGCCCAGATTCCTAAACGGGAATTCAGGGCTGTCTGGGTGGCAACAGTAGCCAATATAGACTGGCCATCCAGGCCGGGCTTATCCACTGAAGAACAGAAGATCGAGGTTATCCGTATACTGGACAGGCACAAGGAGATAGGGATGAATGCAATCATTTTGCAGGTACGGCCGGCTGCCGATGCTCTCTACAGTTCTGATTACGAACCATGGTCCAGGTATTTATCAGGAAGCCAGGGTGTTGCGCCAGACCCCCTGTATGATCCGCTAGCATTCTGGATTGATGAGGCCCACAAACGTGGTATGGAGCTGCATGCATGGCTTAATCCATACAGGATCAGGTTAAACCAGGACCATGAACTGGACAGCAGTCACATGATGTTTGATCATCCGGAATGGACCTTTATGTATGGTGGACAAACCTATTATTCCCCGGCAATTCCCGGGGTTTGGCAATTTCTGACGGAGGTTGTTATCGATGTTGTAGGGCGGTATGATATTGATGCAGTGCACTTTGATGATTATTTTTACCCTTACCAGGTAAGTAATGAGATCTTTCCAGATGACTCATTGTTCGAACGATACGGAGGGGAATTTTACCCCGACAGGAAAGATGACTGGCGGAGACAAAATGTGGATACAATAATACACCGGCTCTCCATTGCCATCAAATCAACGAAGCCCTGGGTGAAATTTGGTATCAGTCCGTTTGGTGTCTGGCGTAACCGTATGGATGATCCAGACGGCTCTGAAACCATGGCCGGAACATCTAACTATGATGGCCTGTATGCCGATGTAACAAAGTGGCAGAGAGAGGGATGGATAGATTACCTGATGCCCCAGATCTACTGGCGCGACGACCATCCGGTTGCAGACTTTTCAACCCTGGCATACTGGTGGAACGACGCAGCCTTCGGACGTGAGGTATATGTAGGATTGGCCCCATACCGGATAGATAGGAAATCGGAGTTTAAACTGTGGAAAAGGGACCGGTTTTTCTTGCAGCAGCTATCGGTTTTAAGATCGCTGGATCATATCCATGGCTATGGAATGTTTAGCAGCAAACATTTTTTCCGGGATGATCTGAGCAGACTCAATAGAAAATTGCAGCGAAAATATGCCAAATATCCGGCAATTATCCCATCTATGCCATGGATAGACAACACCCCTCCCGAATACCCCATGGAGCTGTCATCCAGCGGTTTGAGGTTGAAATGGAAGGTGAAATATGTTGAAAATGAGTTTGATAAACCAAGGTTTTTTGTTATTTATCGTTACGATGCCTCAGAAGAGAGAAACCTGAAATCAGCAGATAAAATTATTGCTGTTACAGGTTTGCATTATTACGAGTTTGATAAGGAGATACCTAAAGGGGTGTACCGGGTGGCGGCACTCGACAGGTTGAATAACGAGAGTCAGCTCAGTGATCCGTTGGTTATCCAATGAACTGACAGTTGTCTTCTGTAATCCCTGATTATATTCAGAAATAAATTCTATGGAAAGAATATGTATGACAAATTTTTAAAATTTAAAGTTTATTCTTTAATTTTGGTCTTTCAGCTGGATAAAATCAGCTAAAAAATGGCCAAATTAAAATTATTTGTATTATAACTTCTGCCCTATGACAATGATCGACTGTTTTATCACATGTAACAGGGAGGAAAAGTACCTGGAGATTTTCGAAAAGTATAATTCTCAACCATTGGTTAACCAGGTAGTTTTTTTGGGACAAGTTGCAGGTGAAAACGAAAATTCTGATTATGAAACATGGCCGTTCCACGGTAATTTCAGCACAGGCCTTATTCAAAAGATTGCCCGTAAGGCTGGTGACAGATATGCACTGGTTATATCGGTTGACAGCGATGTGCAGCCTGGTCCTGATGCTTTGGAGAGGTTTGTGGATGTTGCTGTTGATACAAACGCAGGAATGCTCTATTCAAATTTTTATACCATGGATGACGGGAAAAGGATTCCTCATCCGGTAAACGATTATCAGCAGGGTAGTTTGCGGGATGATTTTAATTTCGGGCCATTGCTCTTTTTTAATGGTGGTACCCTTAATATAGCAGCTTCAGGGTTGGTTGAGCAGTTTGAGTTTGCTGGTTTGTATCAGCTTAGACTTGCTGTTTCAAGGTTTGCATCACTATTTAGGATATCGGAGTACCTGTATGAGGCTGAAGTAATTGATAACCGGGTTTCCGGGAAGAAATTATTCGATTACGTGGATCCGAAGAACCGGGAAGTACAGCTTGAAATGGAAAAAGCAGTGTCCTGGCACCTCAAAGAGATTAATGGATTTTTGACTCCTGAATCCATGGAAGTGGACCTGAACAGTGAAATATTTGAGGAGGAAGCATCTGTGATCATTCCTGTTTTGAACAGGAAAACAACCATTGCTGATGCCATAGAATCGGTTATGAAACAGGTAACAAACTTCAGCTTTAACCTGATTATTGTTGATAACCATTCAACAGATGGAACTACCGCTATCATCGATTCTTACAAGGACAAATTTGAAAATCTTATCCATATTATACCTGAAAGAAAAGACCTGGGCATTGGAGGCTGCTGGAACAGGGCAGCCGCTGATCCGAAGTGCGGGAAATTTGCAGTACAACTCGACAGCGACGACCTCTATTCCGATAAAAATACACTTCAGCAGATTGTTGACCAATTTTATAAGGAACGATGTGCCATGGTAATTGGAACCTACAGGATGACAGATTTTAATCTGCAGGAAATTCCTCCGGGATTAATTGATCATAAGGAATGGACAGCGGATAATGGTAAGAATAATGCTTTGAGAATTAACGGACTCGGAGCGCCAAGGGCCTTTTATACACCCATTCTGCGACAAAATAAACTGCCCAATGTACATTATGGTGAAGATTATGGGATCGGAATAAAATTATGCAGAAAATACAAAATAGGAAGAATTTACCATCCGCTGTATCTTTGTCGAAGGTGGGAGGATAATTCAGACGCATCATTGTCGGTTGAACAGGTCAACAGGAATAATGCATACAAGGATTCATTGCGCACCATAGAACTACTGGCCCGGATCCACCAAAACGGAGGTTCATAAATTCGGTTATTCCTATGGATTACCAGGAAAAGACAATACAATTACTGGACAAGCAGAGGAGGGATTGGATGCTTCTCAGGACGAATTACGAAGGGTTGATCCATGCCAGAACAAAATCTTTCGACTTTAATCATTTCAGGATCGATATTCAGTATAATCCGAAAAGGATCATTTCGTCCGGAGCAAAGGTAGATGACGCTTCCATAAGTAGCAGGAAATGTTTCTTATGTTTCGAAAACAGGCCAGATGAGCAGAGTCATGTTCTGTATGAAAAGGATTACGCCATATTATGTAATCCTTATCCTATATTTTCAGATCATCTGACCATTGCCAGTCTGGAGCATCGGCCGCAACAGATTGAAGGTGAGTTTCACAGACTCCTTCATCTCAGCAGGGATCTTCCTGGCATGGTTCTGTTTTATAATGGACCGAAATGCGGAGCATCAGCACCAGATCATATGCATTTTCAGGCAGGTAACCGCGGACTTATGCCACTGGAGCAGGACTTTAACAACATCGTGCATCAAAACGGTACAGTGTTGATTAAGAAAGATGACCTGACGCTCACTGCCACAGACGATGGCTTACGAAGAGTTTTGACGATGGAGTCATCCAATGAGTCGTTTATTGACGACCAGTTTAACAGGATTTTGGAGCATACAAAGATATATTCAGCCGATCAGGAACCCATGATGAACTTGCTGGTGTATTACGACAAACTGTGGCGGGTACAGGTTTTTCTCAGGGAATTACACAGGCCGGAACAATATTTCCTGAAGGGAGAGGACAATATTTTGTTCAGCCCTGCTGCCGTTGATATGGGGGGAACACTGATTCTTCCCCTGGAAAAGGATTTCAGGAAACTCGGGAAAGTGGAGATCATCGATATGTTCAAACAGGTGACAATCAACAAAGAAAAATTTAATGATCTGAAAGAATTTCTAAAGGAGAAATGACTTGTAATGTTATGATCACAATACGTACATACCGGGATAGTGATTTTAAGGAGCTGGCAGCGCTGCTTATCCGTAGCCATAACATGGACTCATTGACGGATGAATTAATCAGGGAGAAACTCTATGCCGATCCCGACTGGAATCCTGAATCAGCGCTGGTTGCCGAGGCAGATGAATCGATAGCAGGTTTTATGATGGGGGTTATTCGCACGATAAAGGGTACAGTATACGGGTATGTCAAGTTAATGACGGTGGATGTCAGACAGCGGAGAAAAGGGTTAGCCACTGCATTGTACAGTAAACTGGAACAGCATTTCCTTGAAAACAACGTGCAATTTGTCAGAATTTATGATGTTCCGTTGAATTACTTCGTTCCCGGGGTTGATCCGGGATATACAGAAGCTGTCTGTTTTGCATTGAAGCGTGGTTTTACGCGAAATGGTGAGGCGGTAAATATGACAGTGAATTTGAATTGGTCAGACTGGGATTCGACAGAACAGGAAACCGTATTAAGGGAAAAACATATTGAATTCAGGCGAGCCACACCGAATGATTTTAAGCCGCTTATCAGTTTCATTTCCAGTGAATGGGCACTATGGGGTCACGAACTTGGTATGGGCATGAAGAATGAACCTGTCTCAATATTTCTGGCACTTCGGGATAACAAAATCCTGGCATTCGCAGCCTATGATTGCAATAACAAAGGTACAGGGTGGTTTGGCCCCATGGGAACGGACCCTTTGATGCGCGGCCACAATTTAGGAAGGATCCTTCTGTACAAGTGCCTGGCAGAGTTGCGCGGACAGGAACGGAAGACTGCCATAATTCCCTGGGTGGCACCTATCGGATTTTATGCACATCATGCAAATGCCAGGATTAGCAGGACATTTTGGAGGTTTCAAAAGCACATCCAAGATTAAAAGAATATATTACTATTGTAAATGATCTTAATCATATGAAATCATCGCCGGAAATACATGTTGGAATAGTATCCAGGAGCGAGCTGTCCATAAGGCTTTCAGGAAAATTTTCCGTGGCTGGTACTACGATCAATCTGTACGGCCGATGTAAGGTATCTGTTAAAATGGGAAAATTAAACTTGGTAACCTCCACGGAAACATTTGAATTTGATAGTAATGTAATCTTCTCACCCTGTAACTTTTCAGCCGATCTGTTTGAATTAAATGATGTAGTCATTGGTATCGATTTTCATTGGCAGAAAGAGGAACTTCAGAAATTCAGAGGTGCCCTGAAGTTAATCATCAGGGAAGGGAAGGTAATGGCCATCAATATAATACCTGCAGAGAATTACCTGTACAGTGTAATATCTTCGGAAATGAGCGCAAATTCCTCGCTTAGTTTATTGAAGGCACATGCAATTATATCAAGAAGCTGGCTCATGGCTCAATTAGATAAAAAGGTAAAATACAGTGATATCAGGGAGATTGCAGGACAGGCCAAGGAAAGCCCGGGAGAATTGATCCAGTGGTTTGACAGGGATGATCATCATGATTTTCATGTCTGTGCAGATGATCATTGTCAGCGATACCAGGGAGTTACAAAACTTAGCAACGAGCAAGTTGTACAGGCAGTTAAAGAGACAAAGGGGGAGGTGTTGGTATATGAAGACGACATTTGCGATACACGGTATTCCAAATCATGTGGGGGTGCGACAGAATTATATGAAAATTGCTGGGAACCGGTTAATCACCCGTACCTGAGAAATATTCGGGACATTTCAGGTTCCCCAAATAATTCGTTGACTGACTTTACCGTTGAAAAGCATGCAGAAGACTTTATACTTGGTAATCCGGAAGCATTCTGCAATACATCAGACAAGGAAATTCTATCCCAGGTGTTGAACGATTATGACCAGGAAACAGAAAATTTTTTCAGATGGACCGTAAATTATAAACAGGAAGAGATAGCGGCCATTATCAGGAAAAGATCAGGTATCGATTTTGGAAAGATTATTTCACTGGAACCAGTTCAAAGAGGCAAGTCAGGAAGATTGATCAAGCTGAAAATTACCGGGACAAAAGAGACCATGGTGATTGGCAAAGAGCTGATAATCAGGAAATGGCTCAGCAGTTCACATCTGTACAGTGCTGCATTTATAGTTGAGACGGAAGAAGGTAAGAAGGGGAAGGTTCCACGATCTTTTACCCTTCGGGGAGCCGGTTGGGGACATGGTGTCGGATTGTGTCAGATCGGTGCGGCAGTGATGGGCGTAAAAGGATATACACATACAGAAATACTGGCACATTATTTTCCGGGTGCCGAGATCAAAAAAATGTATTCATGAGTAACAACAATACAGATAATACCGGACAACCTGGAAAATCAAATGTTTGGAAATGGTTGCCGACGCTCTATTTTGCAGAGGGGATTCCTTATGTGATAGTGATGACACTTTCGGTGATCTTCTATAAACGAATGGGCATTTCAAATGCTGAAATTGCTCTCTATACCAGCTGGTTATATCTCCCATGGGTAATAAAACCCCTTTGGAGTCCCATTGTTGATATCCTGAAAACCAAGCGAATCTGGATCATCATCATGCAGTTGTGTATTGGTGCCGGCCTGGCTGGAGTGGCCCTTATGATCCCGGTGCCAGATTTCTTCAAATTCACCCTTGTATTCTTCTGGCTGCTGGCATTCAGCTCAGCAACACACGATATCGCTGCCGATGGATTTTACATGCTGGCACTAACAAAACATGAACAGACATTCTTTGTAGGGATCAGGAGTACATTTTACAGAATAGCTATGCTGACGGGCCAGGGACTGTTGGTTATCCTTGCCGGATATTTTGAAGCAAAAACAGGGTTACCAGAAGTCGGAGTAAGGGTTGAGACCGTAATGGAATCGATGCAAACTCCTGAATTTAAGCCAGCTGACATTGAAATTTTTCATGATCCCTCAAACCTCTATTTCTTTACCGATGATACGATCCACATTAGTACAGAAGGGTTGGATACTGAAGTAGCCGGTTCCATTATCAGGATGGCGGATGCCTGGAATATTCGACATGGATTTTACCCGGAAGGCGAAAGGAAAGAGGTTGAAGGAGAACCCCCGGGTTGGTGGAGCCGGAAAGTATCAGGTCCGCTAACGCAGGCACTCGGGAATATTTTTTCAGTTGAAAATGTGTCGGTTACATCCGGTAAAACGGGAAATATCGGTTATACTTATTTCTACCTAAGCAGCAAACCTGAACCAAATAAGGATGTGATAATGAATTTCACCCAGCGTGTTGGAGATAAAAGTATCCGGCTTGTCAGGGATTACAGGTATACTTTCAATGAACAGAACTGGAACATCCCTGCCGTAGCGGTATTTCAGCTTGACTCAAAACTGGATAAGACAATAAGTGCAGAGTTTTCTGGTCTTTCAGGAAATATTAAACTCGCCTGGACAATAGTATTTATGTTCATTGCAGCCCTATTTATCTTCTTTTTCCTATACCACCGTTTAGTGCTGCCACGGCCGGTATCAGACAAACCGGTGGGCGGAGAGGGTGGCTCCGTTATGAAAGAATTCCTGGCTACATTTCTTCTTTTCTTTAGGCGAAGAGAGATAAGTGTGATCCTTCTGTTTCTACTGGTTTACAGGCTGGGTGAATCTCAGCTGGTAAAACTGGCCTCACCGTTTCTGCTGGATTCCAGGGAGGTGAACGGACTGGGACTTACAACAGGGGACCTTGGATTTATTTACGGTACAGTGGGTATGATCGCACTTACACTTGGGGGCATTCTGGGTGGAGTAGTTGCAGCTAAAAAAGGATTGAAATACTGGCTGTGGTGGATGGTTCTGGCAATGAACCTGCCCAACCTGGTCTATGTGTTTCTATCTTTTACAATGCCATCTTCCTTGTGGATCATTGGTGCATCTGTTGCAGTGGAACAATTTGGATACGGATTCGGGTTTACGGCATATATGCTCTATATGATCTATATCTCGGAAGGAACTCATAAGACTGCCCACTTTGCTATCGCCACAGGTTTCATGGCACTGGGAATGATGCTCCCGGGAATGGTCAGTGGCTGGTTACAGGAAATTATAGGATACCAGAACTTCTTTATCTGGGTAATGATTTGCACGATCCCGGCATTCCTGCTTATTCCTTTTTTAGGCATTGACCCGGATTTCGGGAAGAAAACAGAGGAAAAGCAAGGAGCAGAACTTAATGAATAATGATAATCTAAAACAGACCTGATATGAATTTTACATCAAAGGTAGAACAGCGTTTTTTTGATCTGTCTGATCAACAAATTATCACCACAAAAATCCCGTATATCACTGTGGATAATTTTCCGAAGCTTGGATTTTTTACAGCATTACGATTCCTGGAATGGGTAAGCGAAAATCCCACAGGGATCATTAGCCTCCCCACCGGGAAAACTCCGGAATATTTTATTAAGTGGACAATATTCCTACTGGAAAACTGGGAAACAAAGAAGGTTGAAAACTACAGGAGTGCGTACGGCCTAAAAGTTAAAAAAAGGCCATCGTTGAGTGGGCTTTCATTCGTGCAAATCGATGAATTTTATCCCATCAGGTCCAACCAGCACAACAGCTTTTACGATTATGTTCACAAATATTATATCAACGGATTCGGGTTGGACAAAGTGAATTCACTATTGATCAATAGTGATAAAATTCCGTTGTATAACAATATGCATTTCAATGAAGTGTTTCCTGATAACACCATTGACTTGACGCTCAGGTACCGGGATCCAAAAAGTTCGGCAGAACAAGTGCAGCAGAAATCGTTATTTATGATCGATGACTGGTGCGTGAATTATGAAAATGCGATCAGGGAAAAAGGGGGTATAGGATTCTTTTTGGGAGGCATTGGACCCGACGGACATATCGCATTTAATACAAGAGGATCGGATCTCTATTCAACCACCAGGCTTACTCCAACAAATTTTGAAACGCAGGCACAGGCTGCTGGTGATCTTGGAGGGATAGAAATATCCAAAAACAGACTGGTAATCACCATCGGACTGGAAACCATTACCTATAATCCGGAGGCTGTTGCCATTATTTTTGCAGCTGGGGAGGCTAAAGCGGATGTGATTAAAAATGCACTGGAGAATGATCCCCAGAACATCTATCCTGCGACGGTACTTGGTCGGTTAAAAAACAGCAGGTTTTTTATAACCCGTGGCGCTTCTGTTAAACTGCAGGATACAGTAACCAATTACTTTAAAACAGGGGAGTGGACACACGATAAGAGTGAACTGGCAATCCTGGAGTTGTGCAAGCGTTTGAATAAATATGCACATCATCTCTCGATGGAAGATATTAAGCGTGATCCCTATTGCAGCCTGATCCCGCAAGTTAGTTTGAATACTGTTAAGGAGGTTATCAAAAGCATCGGCGCAAAACTTGGAAAAGGATGTGAAAGCGAGAAAAATCAGATGTATTATCACACGGGGCCCCATCACGATGATATCATGCTGGGAATACTTCCACATGTACACAGACTCTCCCGGAATGAATCAAACACGGCCCATTTTGCAGTGTTGACCTCCGGGTTTACTGCAGTAACCAATGCATTTATCATGGATTTGCTTAAAGATACAAAGCAGTTCCTTTTAGATGGCCATATTGAGATGGTCAATTACCCCGACTTCTTTGATTCGGGCTATAAACACAAATGGGATAAGGATGTATACCACTATCTTACCAAAGTAGCTTCCGGAGAACCCCATGAGCGACGAAGGGGCGTATGCCACAGAGTGGTAAGGTCCATCGTCGATATATACGGAGTGAAGAGTAAAGATGAACTGCGTAACAAACTGGACGATATACTTTCCCTCCTGAGGAAAAGTTACGAGGGAGAGAAAAATCCACCGCAGTTGCAGCAACTAAAAGGGATGATACGGGAATTCGAAGAGGAACTCGTCTGGGCGCATTTCGGTTACCAGGTGAAAAATATTCATCATCTTCGCCTTGGTTTCTATACAGGTGATATCTTTACTGAGCAGCCGGAAAGGGAAAGGGACGTTACTCCGGTACTTAATCAGCTTCGGGAATTGAAACCCACGGTAATCAGCCTGGCCCTTGACCCGGAAGGCAGTGGGCCTGATACTCATTATAAAGTTTTGCAGGCTATCGCGGAGGCAGTCAGATTGTGGAGCAAAGAGGAGGACCTGTCAGAATTACGGATATGGGGTTACCGGAATGTATGGTTCCGCTTCCATCCTGCGGAGGCCAATGTGATCGTACCGGTATCACTCAATGCCATGGCTGTCATGGACAATTCATTCACCAATTGCTACCTGAGTCAGGTGGATGCCTCTTTCCCCAGTTATTTATATGATGGAAAATTTTCCGAATTGGCTATCAATATCTGGGTCGACCAGTTAAAGGATATTCAGCTTGTACTTGGGAAAGATTACTTTTACCAGAATCCCAGTCCCAGGGTTCGCACAACACACGGCCTGATCTACTATAAGGAGATGAATGTTGAAGAATTTTTACTGCAGGCACGGGAACTGGAAAAATCCATGGAGGGGATAGTCTGATCAAATTCCGGTCAACACCGGCCGGATTGGTATCTTGCCCACCAGCTTTTTGTGCAGGATCAGGTAATTTGTATTTTGTAATACCTCAAGACCGGGTATTAACTCCTGACTCCTTCCACTTTCTTCTGGCAGGTTTTCAGAAGACTTGCAGAAATTAACGAGTAACGATAACATTATCAGCTAGGTTAACGTTCATTTGGATGAAATCATTAGTCTTCTTTTTTTTATACAAGATTCAAATATAATTGTAATTTTATAGGTTATAATCTGTCATACAAATAATTAATCATGCCAGAAGCCGGGATGAAAAAATTTATTGCAGAGATGCGCCATATGCTTGGTAGGGGACAGGTGCTTACCAATGAGCTTTCAGTGATTGCATACGGAGCTGATGCGGGATGTTATCACAAGCGTCCGCAGGTAATTGTCAAGCCCGGTTCAGAGGAGCATGTATCTTCGGTACTGAAACGGTGTTTTCAGGATAAACTGGCCGTTACATTTCGTGCAGCTGGGACCAGTTTGTCGGGCCAGGCAATATCCGATTCTGTACTGTTGGTTGCCCCGTCCGATCAATGGCGCCGTACAGAGGTTCTTGAAAATGGAAAGATAATCCGAACGCAGCCTGGGATTACTGGTGCCAGGATTAATCAGATACTGGCACCTTACGGTGTTAAATTCGGACCCGACCCGGCATCTGTTAATTCAGCCATGATAGGGGGGATCATTGCCAATAATGCAAGTGGAATGAGTTGCGGAACACATGCAAACAGTTACGCCACCATTACCGCCGCAAGGATCATTTTTTACGATGGTACCGTGCTTGATACGGCAGATGAATTTAGCAGAAAGGAGTTCGAAAGATCTAAACCAGAAATTATCCGGTCAATAAATTCCATTAAAAAGCGCATAAGCAATGATCTGGAAATAAGTACAAAAATTATCCAAAAGTACAGGATCAAAAATACTTGTGGATATGGGATGAATTCATTTATTGATTTTGATGATCCTGTTGACATCATTCTTCACCTGATGATAGGTTCGGAAGGTACACTTGGATTTGTTTCTGAAGTGACGTTCAGGACCATTGAAGTGAAACCTGCCAGGGCATCTGCAATGATCTATTTTAGATCATTAACAGAAGCCTGCAATACTGTTCCCCTTTTGAAAGAGGCAGGTGCCGCCGCTGTGGAGTTAATGGACCGGCAGTCACTTCGTTCAGTTGAGAATCAGCCCGGGATTCCTGGATATATCAAAAACTTTGGAGATAGCGTAACAGCATTGCTTATCGATCTTGAAGCTGCGAATCTGACAGAACTGGATATGTTGGTAGAAAAGACCCAAAAGGCACTTGGGAAAGTTGTGCTGGAACGCGAATTTCAGTTAACAACTGATGCAAGAGAAATGCAGGATTACTGGAAGGTTCGTAAGGGTATATTTCCTTCAGTAGGAGCAATGCGTAAACCCGGTACAGCTGTAATTATTGAAGATGTGGCGGTGAAACTGGAACATCTGACTGCAGCTGTAACTGATCTGCGCCAGATGCTGGATGATTTAGATTACAGCGACGCTGTCATATATGGACATGCGATGGATGGGAACCTCCATTTTATTTTTTCACAGGACTTTGAGAAGGCGATTGAATTGAGCCGGTATGAAACGCTGATCCGGTCGCTTGCAGAACTGATCGTTGATAAATACAATGGGTCACTGAAAGCCGAACATGGTACCGGGATTAATATGGCCCCCTTTGTACGTTATGAATGGGGTAATGTGATTTACGGAATGATGGAAGAGATCAAAAACACGTTCGATCCATCAGGTATTCTAAACCCAGGTGTACTGATAAATCCTGATCCGGAAGCTCATTTGAAAGGATTTAAGTCATTACCTGAAATTGACAGTACAGTCGATAAATGCATTGAGTGTGGATTTTGTGAAATAAACTGTTTGTCAACCGGATACACGCTATCTGCCCGGCAGCGAATCGTCGTACAACGCGAACTGGCACTGCTCAGGAAGGATTCCGGAAACCGGCAACAGGTGAAAAGAATTGAAAAAGACTTTATCTATGCAGGCGACAGGACCTGTGCCACAGATGGTCTTTGTTCCATCAGTTGCCCGGTTGACATTGATACCGGGATTTATATTAAAAAGCTAAGAGAACAAAAGATCAATGACAGGGGAGGAACCCAGCCAGTGGCACGATGGATCATGCGGAATTTTGGTTTTGTAAAGATGATGATGCGTGCAGGGCTGCGTATGGTGAACGGACTACACCGGATATTCGGAAGTGCAATTTTCGGTGCGATCACAGCAGCGGTAAGGACAATCAGTCTGAAGAAAATTCCATCATGGAATAAATTCCTGCCTACAGCCGTTAAAACCGGAAACAGTGAATTGCACCCAGTTCCGGGAATGCCAGCTGTTGTATACTTTCCCAGTTGTATAAACCAGGTGATGGGACCCCCAGGTCTGAATCATAAACAGGTACCCCTGAAACAGGTTACGGAAGAGGTGTTGATCAGGGCAGGTTACCAGGTATTATATCCGGATAACATGGCTGGACTTTGTTGCGGTATGCCCTGGGGAAGTAAAGGTTTTACTGAGCTTGCTGATGCCGGTTCCCGTTCATTGGAAAAGGAACTCCTTAAAATTTCAGAAAATGGCAAATATCCTGTATTGTGCGATACCAGTCCCTGTGTATACAGGATGAAAAAAGTGATGGATAAACGGTTAAAAATTGTTGAACCGGTTGAGTTTATCCATGACTACCTGCTTGACAGTGTGAAATTAAATAAATTACAGGATCCCCATACCTTCCATATTACATGCAGTAGTATTAAGTTGGGAATAGAAGATAAATTTAGGAAAGTGGCGGAAGCATGTGTTGAGAGGCCCATTTTCCCTGAGGAGGTAGGTTGTTGTGGATTCGCGGGCGATAAGGGGTTTTCAGTACCGGAGTTAAACGACTGGGCATTACGTAAACTGGTTATTGACAGGGATAATGTTAAGAAAGGGTTTTCCAATAGCCGCACCTGTGAGATCGGATTGTCAAAGAAAAGTGGAATAGCCTATGAATCTGTGATGTATATGATGGAAAAAGTAATGTATTGAAAAACTTTTTCCTGTGAACTAATAAAAAGATATATCTTTGACAGTCCTTTTTCGGCCCGTGTATATAATTTTAGGTGGGTAATTAAACATAATTTTAAGAAATTTTAGCAGATGGATGATATTTTTCAAAATATCGGTAAACAGACCTTGAGTCAGAAGATTGAACGTACCATAGAGAATGCGATCCGTGAAAAAAAATTGACCATCGGTTCAAAATTACCTACGGAGCGAGAGATGTGTGAGTCTTTTGGAGTGAGCAGAACAGCATTGCGTGAGGCACTACGTAGATTAAGTGCACGAGGGTTGATCCGCATTCAAAAAGGGAGCGGAATGTATGTGTCTGAAATAAATATTGAAGATGCCATAAAATCGCTGAATCTTTATTATGACCTGAAGTTTGATAAGAACCTGCTTACACAAATCATCGAAGTAAGAATGCTGTTTGAACCGGAAATAGCAAGACTGGCTGCATTTAACCGTACTGAACAACATGTAATTGAGCTTGCAAAAAATCTGGAGGAATTTGAAAAGTGCGATCCTGATAATACGCAAAAAGAGGCGGATCTTGATAATAAGTTTCATCTGAGCATTACCAAATCTACTGCCAATCCTATTATGCAGATAACCATGGAACCAATTTATTCGCTGTTACCAAGGATGCGTAGTTATATCTATGCAAATATCGAAGGGGAAAAAGAATATACACTCAACTCACATAAGAAACTACTCAAAGCTATCGCTGAAAAGGACAGGGATAGTGCCTACACTATTATGAAAAAACATCTGGTCAGAACACAGGAGATTTATCATAAATACCTGAACATTTTCTAAACAACTTTTCATCTGGAATGTTGAAGCTTTCGTAGGTCGCTGTTGACCAACGGATGTTGCCATTTTGAAGGTATAAGGATGGGGAAAAAAGTTTGTAGTAACGATAAGGAGTTAGCGTTAAAGTATAAAAATAAAGAGATACGATTCAGGTGTAAAAAATGTGAGGCAGGTGCTCACAAAGAAAAATGGCTGTGCAAACCCAAAGTGCTTTAGCTGATTTTGTTATCATCTGATCATGGCTTAAAGGAGTATATATGGAACCGAACAACGATTTGAAAAACCAGATTAATACGTGGAACAAGGCTTTTGCAAAAAAAGATCCTGTTGAAGTGTTGGAATTCTTTCTTTCAGAATTCAAAGGAAAAATTGCATTGGCAACCAGTCTTGGTGCAGAGGACCAGGTTATTACAGACATGATGGTATCTATAGACAAACAGGCCAAAATATTTACATTGGACACGGGCCGCTTGTTCCCCGAAACCTATTATTTAATTGATGATACCAACAGGAAATATGATATAAAGATTGACGTCTATTTTCCAGATACAGAGAAGGTGGAGTCCATGGTTAAGGAGAAAGGAATGAATCTTTTTTACGAGAGTGTTGAGAACAGGAAATTGTGTTGTGGAATCCGGAAGGTTGAACCCCTGGGCAGGGCATTCAAAGGTTTGGATGCCTGGATTTGCGGATTAAGAAAGGATCAAACTGTGAGCAGGTTCAATTCTGAATTGGTTGAATGGGATAAGGTAAATGGACTTGTGAAGATTAACCCGCTGATTGACTGGATGGAAAAAGAGGTCTGGAATTATATACGCGAGAAGGATGTTCCTTTTAATCCGCTTCATGAAAGAGGATTTGCCAGTATTGGTTGCCAGCCCTGTACACGCGCCATACAGCCGGGAGAAGATTTCAAGGCCGGACGCTGGTGGTGGGAAGGACAGGAGCAGAAAGAGTGCGGATTGCATAAAAGATAACCTGCTGTTTCGATTGCAGGATACTGCCTGGGTTATCAATTAAGAATAAGCTATCCAATAACACCCGATCCAAGCAATTCTCCGCCTTCGTACCAGGCCGCAAACTGACCTGCAGCAACTCCCCGTTGTGGCTCATCAAAAATAATATACATACCACCATCCTTCATGTACAAGGTAGCCTTTTCCAGGGCCTGGCGGTATCTTATGCGGACCATATAATTGCGTATCTCACCGGTTTGCATGGTTAAGTCACTTCTGACCCAGTGAATCTCATCCCGATGAATGTGTAATCCTTTTCTGTACAGGCCCGGATGTGTTTGTCCCTGTCCCACAAAAATCCTGTTCTTTTCCACATCAGTTGAAATTACAAACAGAGGCTCTTTCTTGCCGCCAACCTGTAATCCCTTGCGTTGTCCGATGGTGAAAAAATGCGCCCCCTGATGTTTCCCCACAAATTCTCCATCACTGATTTTGTATTTTATTGGGGTAATCTGTGCTTCCAGTGAATCGGGTTGGCCGTTATTATACAAAGGACTGTTGGCAGGTATTTCAAATATGTTCCCTTCCCTGGGTTCCAGTTTTTGTTGAAGGAAATCGGGCAAATGAACCTTTCCCACAAAACAGATCCCCTGTGAATCTTTCTTGTCGGCTGAGGCCAGTTTCTGCTCCCTTGCAATTTTTCGTACTTCTTCCTTCCTCAGATGACCGATGGGAAACAATGTTTTGGACAGTTGTTCCTGCGACAACTGACAGAGAAAATAACTCTGCTCCTTGTTGGGATCATCTCCAGCCATAAGCCTGTAAACTCTATTTCCTTGCACCTCAGTTTCCTCTTTTTTGCAATAGTGCCCTGTGGCGACAAAATCCGGCTGAAATTTTTCTGTTGCTTTAAAAAACTCATCGAATTTAATTTCCCTGTTGCAAAGTACATCCGGATTGGGGGTTCTTCCCCTTTCATATTCAGAGAACATATAATCTATCACCCTTTTCTTGTATGGCACAGAGAGATCTTCCACATGAAATGGAATTCCAAGCTTTTTGGCTACCATTTCTGCAAAGAGGACATCTTCATCCCACGGACAATCTGCATCCAATACCCCTGTTTTATCATGCCAGTTGATCATGAATACAGCAGTTACATCGTATCCCTGTTTTTTTAACAGGTACGCTGCAACACTGGAGTCAACACCCCCAGATAACCCTACTACAACGCGCTTTGCCAAATCTGTTTATTTTGGCTGCAAAGGTACTGAAAAGTGATAAGAATCTGAAAGGCTAAGTTCTGTCGAAGAACTTTATAGACGGAAAGAAGACCGTTATGCCAAATTCAAATAACAGATCGTGGGTATTGAAATGGTAATTAAAGCCTGAAAATGGTTCTGTATACCATTGACGCTGGTACTGGTATCCAATTCTTGCTTCAAGGGCAATTCTTTCCGTAAGGAAATAATTGAATCCCACTCCACCTTTTAACCCTGTCTGGTTATTGTTACCGTTCCAGAATCCATAAAATGCATGTCCGAAATAGTACGCCTGAAAATCCTTCACACTTGTACGATAATAACGAATGGTCGGCCCAAATAACAATTCGTAGGATGAATTACCTGAGAAACTGAGTTCTCCGTGTGTATGAATCTCGCCACCCAGTGCAATTCTATTCTTGATGAAGTATCCACCTTCAACACTGATTTCAAAAGGAATATAAAACGATTCCTCATATATCCTGGTCCCCAGATGACCATTGGTCATTCCAGTAAAGTACACACTTCCTGAATTAAATTGTCCATAAGCACTCAGTGATGCTGTAATCAGTAATAAAATGAATATTTTTTTCATGGGTTTAGGTTTTGGTCTTGACAAATTTATGAATCCATGGATGTACCTGAACAATTTTTTGACCTACAGGCAAAAATTGTGGTTCAACAGTTTCTGACAATCAATGATACAACCAACTATATTTGCGATTCATCGGGATCACACTGAAATTGCTTGTTTTTTCTTCTACGATTTCCTCCTATCTTTATAAAATGTCTCCACTTACCATATATAAAGCGTCGGCAGGTTCGGGCAAAACCTATCAACTTACCCTTGGATACCTTGAGCTGTTGTTTAAGGATCCGGCCTCCTACCGGAGAATACTTGCGGTTACCTTCACCAATAAGGCAGCCAGCGAGATGAAATCCAGGATCCTGGAGCGGTTGTATGCGATATCCAGGCTGAAAGAAAATGAAGCCTCTGATGATGTTGACAAATTGATTGGGTTAACAGGTCTTAGCAGGGAGACGCTGATTACCAGGGCAGGGGGATTCTTGGTCAGAATTCTGAACGATTATTCAAGATTTTCAGTGGGTACAATCGATCGTTTTTTCCAGGGTGTTATCAGGGCCTTTACCAGGGAAATAGGACTTCCGGTTGGTTTTAGCCTGGAACTGGACAGAGACAGGATATTGGGAGAGGCAGTTGACAGGATGTTCATGGATCTTGGTGACGACAAAGACCTGCTTGAATGGATGTTAAGACTTGCCGAATCGCGCATTGAAGCATCCAGGGGTTGGAATTTCAGGAGTGAGATTATCGGTCTGGGAGAACAGCTTTTTTCAGAATCGTTCCAGGAGGTGATGATGGACAAAGAGGGCACACTCACAAGGGAACATCTGAAATTATTTATCCAGGAAATAGAAACATTGGACGCAACAATCCGGAAGGAGATCAGGGATATCGCAGAAGAGAAATTGGTGTTGATGGATAGGGCAGGTTATACTCCAGATAATTTTATGCGTAAATCCGTCGGGCCGGCCGGTTTCTTCGGAAAAGTTATTTCAGAAGAGCGGTATACTATGACCACTAGCCAGAAAATGGCCATGACCGACCCCTCAAAATGGATCTCTAAAAATGAGAATGACCAGGCTAAAATGGTATTGGTGGAAACTGAACTGATGCCCGGACTATGTGCCGCCTATGATAAAATAGTTCTGTATAACTCAGTAAAAGAGGTTGGAAAGTATATTTTTGCATTGGGTATACTGGGTGATATTTCTACCAGGATCCTGGACATAACAGATGAAAAGAATCTTTTTTTATTGTCGGATGCCTCCCGGTTCTTAAAAGGGTTGATCGGCAATAACCCCACACCATTTATCTATGAAAAAACCGGCAACACTATTGATCATATCATGCTGGATGAATTTCAGGATACTTCTGTATTCCAATGGGAAAATTTCAGGCCTTTGCTGGACCATACAATCTCCACCGGCAAATCAAACATTGTTGTGGGTGATGTAAAGCAATCCATTTACAGGTGGAGAAATTCAGACTGGAAGATACTGGCTGATGTGGTTGGTAAAGCCTTTCCGCTACATGATGTACATGAAGAGCAACTGGCTGAAAACTGGAGAAGCAGTGAGCTTATAATTAAGTTCAACAATACTTTGTTTTCACATGCTCCGAAAATAATAAGGAGTCTGATAGACAACGCACTTGAAGGAGCCAGCGTTTCAGAAGAATTCACTGAATATTGGGGAAATTTGCTGGAAATCGCTTACCAGGAAGTGGAACAGAAAATTCCTGAAAAGTCCGTTGGAACGGTTGGATATGTCAGGGCGGAGGTTTTATCTGAAGAGGGGAAGAAACAACAGGAACTGGCGCTTGAAAAAATTCCCGGCTGGATTGCGGAAATGCAGAATGCTGGATTCAAGGCGGGTGATATTGCCATTTTGGTAAGGACGAACAAAGAGGGAGCAGATGTTGCCGGATTATTGATGGATCTGGCCAAAAATCAATCAGGTTCCGGGTATAATTACAATTTTGTATCCAATGAATCCCTGTTTATAGCATCAAATACATCCATCAGGTTTATGGTCACAATTTTAAAGTATCTCCGTGACGACCGCGATGAGTTGAATAATATTTCCGCCCGTTATTATCACCGGTTATTGGTTGCAGAGGCGTCTGATGACCCATCACTTGCCTTAATCCCAAACCTGGATCTGAAGGAAGAGCTGGGGGAGAAGTTTGTATCCAGGATCCATGAATTAAAGCGGCTTCCGCTTTTTGAGCTTACAGAGAATATTATCGATATATTCTCCCTGGATACCAGGACCGTTGATCTACCTTATATCCAGGCATTTCAGGAGATTATACTGGATATTCAGCAGGATGAGCCGGGAAGTCTGCACGATTTTATTATTTATTGGGATGAATTCGGTAAAAAGAAATCCATTACTATCTCCGAAGATCAGGATGCCATTCGCATAATTACCATTCATAAAGCAAAAGGATTACAATTTAAGGCGGTTATCGTTCCATTCTGCAACTGGGATTTGACCACTTCTGCTTCAGGTTATAATGATACCATTTTATGGTGTGATACGGCCGGAACTCCCTTTGACAGTATCCCAGTCGTTCCAGTTAAATTTAAGAAAGACATCAGGGAAACCATTTTTGCCTCCAATTACCTGGAAGAACTGATCATGGGTTACGTGGATAGTCTGAATATGCTGTATGTGGCACTGACACGGGCAGAAGAGGCGATGATCATAGGGCTCCCTGACCCTGATTTTGAGGCTAACCCTAAAAAATCGGGACAACTGATCATGCATGCAGCTTTGCATGCCAGGCAGCCGGGTAGTGAACGTCAGATGGATTTGGTTAGTTTAATAGAAGATAACGGTTTTGAGATTGGTGAATTACGTAACAGCTCTGTTGAAAAAGCAGTTCAGCCTGAACCCTGGATCATTGGCTCATATCCGGTGAAGTTCAGGCCAGACAAGGTTCGTCTTCGATTGAAAAGCAGTGATTATTTTACTAAGCCGGAAGGGACCGGTACGGACCATCTGGATTTTGGAAATATAATGCATGAAATTTTTGGTCTGATCCGGACCCCTGCTGATATTGAAATGGCGGTAAACCGATACAGGAGAGATGGGTTTATTCGGAAGCCGGATGCAGAAAGGCTCACAAAATTGATTTCAGAAAAGATCAGTATCCCTGATGTTGCATGGTGGTTCAGTGAAGAGCTGGTTGTATTAAACGAGCGGAGTATCATTTCTGAAGGTGAAACTTACAGGCCCGACCGCGTAATACTATCAAAGCAGAAGACTATTGTGATCGATTACAAATTCGGAGATACAGAGCTGGCGAAATATGAGAGACAGGTGGGGAAATATGTTGACCTATTGATTGAAATGGGATATGAGCGGATTGAAGGATATATTTGGTACGTAATGTTGGATAAAATAGTGAAAATCAGGCAGGATGAGATATCCATGGGGGACTGAACGCAGACTTAATGCTTACTCCGATTACTTTAAGCGGGAGTTTGGTGAACGGTTACAGAAGTTAACCATTGACGCCGGATTTACATGTCCGAATCGTGACGGTACAGTGGGGAGGGGTGGATGTACTTTTTGTGATAACCAGGCATTCAATCCTTCTTACAACAGTGCTTGTAAGCCTGTAAAACAGCAAATTGATGAAGGGATTGTCTTTCATAAGGTACGATACAGAAGGGTGAAGAAATACCTGGCATATTTCCAGGCTTATACGAATACCTTCGCACCACTGGAGGAACTGCAAAGAATTTACCAGCCTGCACTGGATCATCCTGATGTAGTAGGTATCGTGGTAGGTACCAGGCCGGATTGCGTGGATGAGGAGAAACTCGCCTATTTTGCGGAACTGTCAAAAAAGTGCTACGTGGTAATTGAATATGGGATCGAGTCAATTAATAATACAATACTGAAGCAGATAAACCGCTGCCATACATTTGAACAGACAAAACATGCCATACATAGAACCGCTGCACATGGTATCCGGAGCGGAGGACATATTATAATCGGACTTCCCGGAGAAGAGAGAATTGACTGGATCCGGAGCGCTGAAATTCTCTCCGAACTGCAACTGCACAGCATTAAATTTCATCAGTTGCAGATCATCAAGGGTACGGTAATGGAAAAAGAGTTCAGGAAAAATCCGGAATATTTTCATCAGTTTCAGATGGAAGAATATCTGCAATTGATGGCCGATATCGTGGAGAAATTAAATCCCGGTTTTGTTGTGGAGAGAATTGCCGGGGAGATCAATCCGGATACAGCGGTTAGAGAAGGGTGGGGGGTACGGTATGACAGGGTACTTGCCAGGTTTGAGGAGATATTGAAGGAGCGGGATACATGGCAGGGAAAGTATTATGGTCAGACTCTAAATAGTGATTTATATAAATGATAATTTGGGTAAAATAAAAAATATGTTTTTAGAAACACTGGCAAAACACATTTTACATGAGGCTTCAGATAACCTAACCGACCATTGTTTTGTTTTTCCAAACCGGCGTTCAGGTTTGTTTTTTAACCGTTTTTTGGTGAAACATGCGACTGGCACACAATGGGCCCCTAAAACGGTTACCATAAATGAACTGATGCAGGATCTCAGCGGATACGTTGTGGCTGATCAACTGGACATCCTTTTCACACTGTACGATATCTATTTAGAGGTGGCACCATTACCAGAACAATTTGACAGTTTTTATCCCTGGGGAGAGATGATGATCAATGATTTTGATAACCTGGACAAATACATGGTTGATCCGGAATCTATTTTCAGGAATATAAAGGAATTAAAGGAGATCGATGATGTTTTTGGTGATCTCGAAAAGGAAGAGGTGGAATTTATCAGGAAATTCTGGAAAAGCTTCCATCAGGGTGGTTCCACCAGGGAGAAGGATATGTTTCTGACAACCTGGAAAATGTTGCCAGGATTGTACCGATCACTCAAAAAACAACTTACAGAAAGGGAAGAGGGATATGAGGGAATGCTCTACCGGAATGTGGCGGAAATGGACATGGTTAATCTGACTGAAAAATTAACCAGCGCACACTATAGTTTCATCGGATTTAATGCATTGAGCCAAAGTGAAAAGAGACTCTTTTCTAAACTAAGGAATAAAGGAATGGCTTCCTTTTACTGGGATTATGACGAGCGGTATATCAGAGATGAGTTCATGGAGGCAGGCAGATTCATGAGGGATAACATAGTTCAGTTTCCCCCGCCGGTAAACCTTGACATATTTAATTCTCTTGATAACGAACGGGATATCAGAATATTCAATCTTCCTTCGGATGTTTTGCAGGCAAAAACAGTACACCAGATTCTTTCTGAACGGACCAATACCATTGTTGAGGCCAATGACACGGCAATAGTCGCCTGTAATGAAAATCTGCTTATGCCGGTTCTTGTATCACTTCCTGACCAGGTGAACCTGGTTAACATTACCATGGGATATCCTTTCAGCAATACTCCACTTTATAGTTTCACAGAAGGATTATTAAGGCTTTATAGAAATACCAGGAAAAACAGAGACGGTACAATTAAATTTTATAATAAGGATGTTCTATCGGTATTGAATCATCAATATTACCAGTTGATCAGCAACGAAGATCCTTCCGGGGTCATAAGGAACATTATTCATGAAAACAGGGTCTATGTTGATCCGGATTTTTTTACAGGTGAATTTGCTGGTATGATATTCAGGCAGGTTTCCACAACTAGTGAGCTATGCCAATGGTTGGACAAATTGTTATTGTTTATTCTTGACCGGTTACAGACAGAAGAGCAGCATCAGTACAGGGAGTTGGAAAAGGAGTATGTGCTGGTGATGCTCAGCAGGTTAAATAAATTGTCACAAATCATCGACGGCAGACCTGAACTGGAATTACAAACATTTATCAAGTTGTTCAAAAGGATAATGTCCGGACAACGCATACCATTTACCGGAGAACCCCTTGCCGGGTTGCAGGTAATGGGTATACTTGAAACCAGGTTGCTTGATTTTGACAATGTAATCATGCTCTCAGTCAATGAAGATATAATGCCACGATCATCTGCCGGACATTCATTCATACCTTATTCATTTCGTTATGCCTACGGTTTACCAACCCGTGAAGATATGGATGCAATTTATGCCTATTACTTTTACAGGATAATTCAGCGTGCGAAAAAAGTTGACCTGCTGTTCAAAGGAGCTGCGGAAGGTGTCCGGTCAGGAGAAATGAGCCGTTACCTGTATCAAATGAAGTATGATTACGATGCGGTGATGGTAAGGCCGGTATTGTCTGTACATGCTTCTGACAAATCAGCCATTAGTATTGACAAATCACCGGAAATTATTTCGGTACTGGAAAAATACATGGATGGTGATGAAGAGGGACGCTATTTTTCTCCCTCCGCACTGAATACTTATATCGAGTGTTCATTGAAATTCTATTTCAGAAAAGTAACCAGGATCAAGGAGCAGGAAGAGTTGCTGGAAGAGCTTGATGCTATTGGGTTTGGTAATATTTTACACCATGCCATACATGAGCTGTATGAAAAAATTTCCGAAGGAAAAGAAGAATTAACCAGGGAGGACCTGATAAGCCTGAAGACCGGGGATCAGGTAGACAGTACCCTTGAGGATGTTTTTGCCAGGGAGTTTTACAAATCTGGTAAAAAGCGGATCATTGAGGGGAGCAACCTGGTCATTATTGCCATTCTGAAAAAATACCTTCTGAAAATAATTGATACAGATGCAGGTATTGCTCCCATCTCCATGCTTGACCTGGAGAAGGATTATAAAGTGATTCGCAATATAAGGACCGGGCAAGGTATTATACCGGTACTACTGGGTGGAAAAATCGATAGAATTGACAGGCCCCACAATGGTATAACCAGAATTATTGACTACAAAACCGGAGGTACGGAACAGGTATTTCAATCTATCGATTCATTATTTGAAAAAGATGCGCTGAATCGCAACAAGGAAGCATTCCAGGCATTCGTATATGCATCGCTTTACCTGGATAAAAATCCGGAACAGGAAGTTATGCCTGGACTCTACATTGTTAGAAAAATGTTTGGTGAAAATTATTCCCCGGAATTCAGAATGGGTGAGCCAAATCATAAAATGCCCTTGCAGAATTTCAAGGAATATTATGAAAAGTTCAATGAGCGCCTGGAAATTTTATTGGAGGAGATTTTCAATCCTGACATTCCGTTTACGCAAACATTAAACACCGCGTATTGTAAATATTGTGATTTTAATGGAATATGTGACAGGGGTTAGAATCGAATGATATTACGCTAATCTTTATCGAGCAGATCGGGTCTCACCTTCCTGGTTTTTTCCATCGACTGTTCATGGCGCCAGGCATCTATATTTGCAGCATGCCCCGAAAGCAGGATTTCAGGGACCTTCCACCCCTTGTAGTTCGCGGGCCTGGTATATACAGGCGGCGACAGCAGATTGTCCTGGAAAGAATCGGAGAGCGCCGATGTCCCGTCTGAGATGGCACCAGGCAGGACCCGCACAATACTATCGGTGATCACTGCAGCGGCCAGTTCACCTCCCGATAAAACATAGTCGCCTATGGAAAGTTCCATGGTAATGAGGTGATCACGTACACGTTGATCTACCCCTTTGTAATGGCCACAAAGAATGATTATATTGTCCAGATTGCTCAGTCGATTGGCAGTTTGCTGGTTAAATACAGGTGCATCTGGCGTAGTGAATATGATCTCATCGTATTCCCTGGCGGCTTTCAGCTTATTTATAATATCCTCAATGGGTTGCACAGACATTACCATGCCCGCCTCGCCCCCAAACGGATAATCATCTACTTTGTGGTGCTTATTCGTGGAATAATCACGCAGATTATGGATGGAGATCTCTATTATTCCGCTGTCCCTGGCACGTTTAACAATGGAATGGTCGAATGGTCCGCTTAAAAGATCAGGGAGTACTGTAATTATATCAATCCGCATAATGGAACAAAAATAATCAATTATTATAAGGAACGATTATTGTACCTTTCCCCAGCAAATGAGAAGGAGATTTTATCAAATATAATTGTAATTTCCTATAAAATCTGTAACTTGGTATCAATGATCTAATTATAATCCTCTGGTTCTATGAAATATATGGATAATTATGGACATCCCAAGGATGATTCATTGGATAAAAAAAATAAGGAAAATTTAGAGCGGTCTGGTGCTGCTGAAAAGAAGAACAATGAAGAACAAACTGATCCGGTCGTACCGGAAGGGGAAAATAGTGTGGCGCCGAAAAAGAAAGCTCCTGGTAAAGTAAAGAAGGAGACACCTGACAAGGAAGATAAAAAGACAGACGAAACTAAACAAGAGAGCGCAAAACCAGACAAGGAAACTAATTTTGATAATACAGAAGATCTGGCTGATGAAAACCAGGAAGATGTTATATCAAAAAAGAAGATAAAGAAGACTGAAAAGATTGAAACGGAAGAGGATAAGATAAATTATGAATTACTCAGCAAGGAGGATCTGGTAAAAGTATTCGGGCAACTTTTAAATGATAAAACATTTAAGGAGTTGCGGTCAGAGGTCGACGAGATACAGGATGTGTATTCCAGTAAGCTGGAAATTGAGTTGGCTAAAAAAAAGGAAAAATTTATAGCCGAAGGCGGTTCTGAACCTGACTTTAAACCTGTTAACGACCCTGTTGATAAAAAGATGGAGGAACTGGTTGAAAAGTATAAATCACTTAAATCGGAGTTCAATAAGCATATCGAACAGGAGAAGGATGAAAATCTTATAGCAAAACAGGAAATCCTTGAAGAATTCAGACTCCTGATGGAGGGGCAGGAAAGTTTTGAACATACTTTCAGAAAGTTCAAGCAGCTTCAGAAGCGGTGGTTCAATGTGGGCATTATACCCAAGCAAAATGTTAAGGACCTCTGGAACTCCTATAATTTTTTCGTTGATAAATTCAACGATTATGTAAAAATTAATAAGGAGTTACGTGTAATGGATCTCAAGAAGAATCTTGATCAGAAGATTCTCTTGTGTGAAAAAGCGGAATCACTGGCCCTGGAGTCGAATGTACCCCAGGCATTTAAAACACTACAGAAATTACATGCCCAATGGAGGGAAGTGGGCCCTGTGCCCAGGGAAGATAAGGATACAATCTGGGAAAGGTTTAAAGCAGCTACTTCGGAGATTAATAAGGCACATCAGAATCTACAGATTGAATTGAAGGATTCATTGGTTGAAAATCTTCAGCTAAAAATGAATTTGTGTGAAAAAGCAGAGGCGATAGCCATTACTGAACCGAATAAACACAATGAATGGGTTGAGAAAACCAACGAACTACTGGATATTCAAAAGGAGTGGAAAACAATTGGCTATGCCCCTAAGAAGGATAACAATCAGATATATCAACGTTTCAGAAAGGCGTGCGACACCTTTTTTGAGAAAAAAGCCAAATTCTATGCTGCTACATTTGAATACCAGAAGGAAAACCTGGAGCAGAAAAAAGAGATCATTGCCGCTGCAGAAGAACTAAAAGATAATACCGACTGGAAAAGCACCACCGATAAGCTGATTGAATTACAGAAACGATGGAAGGAGGTAGGCCCCATTCCAAGAAAGGAATCGGATAAATTATGGAAAAAATTCAGAGCTGAATGCGATCACTTTTTTAATAAGAAATCAGAGTTCTTCAGTGGTAAAAATGAATCATATGAAGAGAACCTCAAAGCAAAAGAGGATCTGATTGCGGAAATGAAAGAATTTGAGCATGGAGGAAATCCACGCGAAATAAGGAAGGCGTTGGAAGAGTACCAGTTAAGATACAACGAAATTGGTTTTGTACCTGTGGAGTCAAAAGATATTGTCAGAGACAATTTCAGAGATGCGATGAACGCTGTCATCGAAAAATCGGTGGGAGATGAGAATGAAAAATCATTGATACGTTACAGAATCAGGATCGCATCCATCCTGAGCAATCCCAGGGCGAATAATAAGCTTAATTTTGAAAGAGATAAACTGATCAATAAACTACAGCAACTCAGGAATGATATAGGCGTTTGGGAGAATAACATAGGGTTTTTCAAACAGACGGAGAGTGCTGAGGATACTATATCTGAATTTAGTGATAAAATAGAAGATGCAAGAAACCGGATCAACCTTCTGGAAAGGAAAATAAAGATCATTGATGAGTCAGAAGATGGTGTGGAATAAAAATTCTTTTAAACTATTCGTTACTTCTGTTTTAGATTATTTATTACTTTGCGCTTTAATCAATAGCTTCTATTAAATTGACCAGGACAAAGTATGTTTTCGTAACAGGGGGAGTAACCTCTTCACTGGGTAAAGGTATTATTTCGGCTTCATTGGGCCGTTTATTGCAAGCCAGAGGATTTTCTGTCACTATACAGAAACTGGATCCGTATATCAATGTGGATCCGGGTACATTGAATCCGTATGAACATGGTGAGTGTTATGTGACGGACGATGGTGCGGAGACAGATCTTGATCTGGGGCATTATGAACGATTCCTTGATATTCAGACATCACAGGCAAACAATGTTACTACAGGCAGGATCTATCAATCGGTGATCAACAAAGAGCGCAGAGGTGACTACCTGGGTAAAACTGTGCAGGTGATTCCTCATATTACAGATGAGATAAAAAGAAGAATTACACTGTTGGGGAAGACCGGTAAATACGATATCATCATTACAGAGATTGGTGGTACTGTGGGTGACATAGAATCACTACCCTATATAGAATCAGTCAGGCAACTTCGCTGGGATCTGGGATATAACAATACTGCAATAATTCATCTTACCCTGGTCCCTTTCCTGAATGCCTCCGGTGAATTAAAAACCAAGCCTACGCAACATTCAGTAAAAGTTTTGCTGGAAAACGGTATACAACCGGATGTGCTGGTACTCAGAACCGAACATCAACTTACAAAGGAGATCCGGAAAAAAGTGGCTCTGTTCTGTAATGTGAACCTGGAATCTGTAATTCAGTCCATTGATGTTTCCACCATTTACGAGGTACCCTTACTGATGCAGGAGGAGAATCTGGATAAAACGATCCTTGCCAGGTTGGCTATGGAGTCGAGGGAAAATGTCGATCTGAGGGCATGGAGGAATTTTGTAAAAAAACTTAAGCTTGCAAAAAAAGAGGTTAACATTGCCCTTGTGGGTAAATATGTTGAACTTTACGATTCATACAAATCGATACTCGAATCCTTAACACATGCCGGTGCATTGAATGATGCCAGGGTAAATGTAACCTGTATTCATTCAGAAATGATTTCACCTGAAACCATAAGTGGTGATCTTTCGGGTTATGACGGTATTTTGGTTGCTCCTGGTTTTGGTGACCGCGGTATCGACGGAAAGATATTTGCGGTGCAATATGCTCGTGAAAACAAAATTCCGTTTTTTGGAATCTGCCTTGGGTTACAATGTGCAGTTATTGAATTTGCAAGAAATGTACTCGGTTATAAGGATGCACACTCAACAGAGATGACCAATATCACCACCCACCCTGTCATTGATTTGATGGAAGAGCAAAAGGGGGTTACTGAAAAGGGAGGAACAATGAGACTTGGAGGCTATGCTTGTGAACTAGTTGCAAACTCAAAGGTTTCAGGCATTTATAACAAGAAACTGATCAGGGAAAGACACCGGCATCGTTATGAATTTAATAATGATTTTCTGGATGAATTTGAAAGCCATGGAATGAAGGCTGCAGGTATTAATCCTGAAAGCAACCTGGTAGAAATAATGGAACAACCCGCTCATCCCTGGTTCGTTGGGACACAGTTCCATCCGGAATACAGCAGTACTGTGCTGAATCCGCATCCCCTGTTTGTAAGTTTTGTCAAAGCGGCGCTTAATCATACCTCTAAAAATTGATTATCATTTTACAATTCACAGGAATTTGGCCGGGTTTTGGAATAAATTCCCGGATAATTCAGCTAAAACATTACTTTTGTGGCTGCTAAACAAATGATTTTATAATGGACAGAAATTCAATCGTTGGTATTGTTCTTATCGGCGTAATACTCATAGGGTACAGTCTAATAACCAAACCTGCTCGTGAAGCGCAGATGGAATCGATTCGTCGAAATGACTCCATTGCCCAGGTAGAAAGGGCTAGGCAACAAGTTTTACAGGAATCCCAACCCCAAACCACACAGGCTGCTGCCGACATTAACCAGGATTCCATTGTCCATAAACAGATGGAAAGGGATTATGGTGTTTTCATAGATGCTCTGGAAGGCCAGGATGAATATTACACCCTGGAGAATAAACTGGTAAAGCTTAAGCTGGCTACCAAAGGTGGCAGGCCCTATAGTGCCACACTTAAAAAATATTTCACCTATGATTCACTACCAGTGGTACTGTTCGATGGAGATTCCTCAAAATTCGATCTTCAGTTCTTTGCAGACAACAGGCGCATAAATACCCGTGACCTCTATTTTGTACCTCAGACATCAGCTAAAAACCTTGATGCTTCGGAGTCAGATAAAAGCATTACTATGCGTCTGGATGTTTCAGATGGAGCCTTTATAGAATATA
Organism: Bacteroidales bacterium; assembly: GCA_040880545.1. Taxonomy (GTDB): domain Bacteria; phylum Bacteroidota; class Bacteroidia; order Bacteroidales; genus M55B112. Next base: position 70,320 of record JBBDIE010000150.1, read on the forward strand.
CATATACACTGCACCCCAGGAAGTATATGATCGATTTCGATATTCGCCTGGTAGGTATGGAGAAATTCCGTACAGACAATATGACTTACCTCTATGAGATATATTTCCCGTCAACGGAAAAGGGTTTTCAGAATGAAAATAACTACACTTCGTTGTACTACCGATATAAAGAAGGAGATATTGAAAAGTTCAATATGCGCTCAAAAAAGACGATCCAGGAGGAGTCGGCACCTACTCAACTTGAATGGATCGCCTATAAGCATCAGTTTTTCTCGGCGGTAATCATTGCACAGGATAACTTTTCCAGTGCATATATGATGAATGAAAGATTCGAGAATCCGGGTAAGTATATCCGCCATTTTTCAAGTGAGATCGATTTACCCTATGAAAGAGTCAGGGATCAGACCATGGCGATGAACTTCTATTTTGGCCCCAACCATTATAACACCCTGAAACAATATGAAGAGTTGCAACTCAAGAACCTGGTTACCGTTGGAGGTTCAGTTATCAGGTGGCTCAACGAATTTGTTATTATTCCTATTTTCAACTGGCTGAACAGGTCCATATCCAATTATGGTATTATCATTCTGCTCTTAACGTTAATCCTGAAAATGGCCCTCTTCCCACTTACCTACAAGTCGTACAAGTCACAGGCTGTTATGCGGGTATTGAAACCCCAGGTGGATGAGATCAACGATAAGTTTCCGAAGAAGGAAGATGCAATGAAAAAGCAGCAGGCCACCATGGCTCTGTACAAGAAAGCAGGAGCAAACCCACTGGGAGGATGTCTGCCCATGCTGCTTCAGATGCCCATCTTGTATGCCATGTTCCGGTTCTTCCCTGCTTCCATTGAACTTCGGGGGGAGAGTTTCCTTTGGGCCGATGACCTGTCAACCTATGACAGTATCCTGGACCTGCCATTCACTATTCCCATGTATGGTGATCATGTCAGTCTGTTTACCTTGCTGATGACTATTACAACGGTCCTTAGCATGAAGTTTAATAATCAGATGTCAACCAGCAGTGCTATGCCGGGAATGAAGACCATGATGTATATCATGCCGGTTATGTTCATGGTGATATTGAATAATTTCTCTGCCGCACTAACCTATTATTATTTCCTTGCCAACGTTATCACACTTGGCCAAAACTTTATCTTCAAGCAGTTTACCGATGAAGAGGCCATCCTTAGAAAGATTAATGCACGTAAGGCGAAACCCAGAAAGAAGTCGAACTGGCAGGCCAGGCTGGAAGAGATGACCAAACAGCAACAGCAAAAACAGAAAGGCAAGAAGAGATAGTAGATTAGTTGGGTTATACACCCTTCAATTCAGCCATCTTGATGGCCGTATAGGCGGCTTCATCGCCTTTATTTCCATGTTTACCACCCGCACGGTCAAGCGCTTGCTGCTGATTCTGGGTGGTTAATACACCAAAGATAAAGGGAATATCATATTCCAGGTTCAGTTCAGCGATACCATGGGTAACGCCCTGGCAAATAAAGTCGAAGTGCCGGGTCTCTCCCTGGATTACACAACCCAGCACTATAACTGCGTCGATCGCATGTTTCTCAGCAATAAGCCTTGCACCATAAGTGAGCTCAAAACTACCGGGAACCGGCATGACAAAGATATTTTTTTCTGGACATCCATGTTTTTTGAGTGTATGTATAGCTCCTTCTGTCAGGGCAGCTGTCACCTCTTCGTTCCATTCCGAAACGACAATGCCAAATTTCAGTCCGGAAGCATCAGGAACCTTGCTGGGATCATAAGAGGATAAATTCTTTAAACTGGTTGCCATGATATGATATTTAATTGTGGTTTACTGAAAAAAAAAGTATCAGCAACCTTGCTGATACTTAAATTCATTAATTCGAAGTTTCCTTAAGATGTGGCAAGGGTAGCTTCAACCCTGCCAATGTATTTTTTCATCTCTCTGCCTTCGGATGACTCGGGGTATTGACGGTTAATCTGTTTATAGATACTCAATGCCTTTTCCGGTTTCCCGATCTCCTCATAAACAATGCCTGCCTTTTTAAGTATAATAGGGGAAGAGAAATTATTCTCGTACTTTTTAGCCGCTCTGACATAGATATTCGCTGCTTTTTCAAATTCGCCAAGGTCACTGTAAATGTCACCAAGCGCACTTTGTGCCGCGGCGCCCACCATTAAGTCACGGGTTCTGAATTTTGATAGCAACTCAGCGGCAGATTCCAGATCCCCCAGCTCTTTATAACAGATGCCTGCGTAATATCTGGCCAGCTTTGCTGGTTTGGTGATTGAATAATCTTCCATCACCGCCAGAAACCCGGGATAGGTGCCATAACCATTCAACGCGAGATTGAATGAATCTCTTTCGAAAAAACGTTCTGCCATATACATACTGGCAGCAGCTTCAGCATTTTTAGGCTTAAGTATATAACGGTTTCCTGCTATAACCAATAATACCAATGCAAGAATTCCCAACAGTATATTCGTCAGAAGTTTCTGATTGTCTTCAATAAATATTTCAGTCCTTGTTAATGCTGATTCGATATTACCAAGATTCTTATCTGCTTGAACCTCTTTTTGTTTCCTGGCCATGTTTTGTTGAAATTTTACATTTTTTTTAACCATCGCAAATGTAATGGTTTTTCCCAAATTTGCTTGCAAAGTTTTGAAAAAGATGTGGGATATTCTGCCCCGTGTATGTTTTTTCATCCAATATGCCGTACATTTGCTGAACTACAGAACAGATTATGTTTTTAACTTCATTATCGGTAGTCAATTTTAAGAATTATGACCAGGCAGATCTTGCGCTAAGCCCCAGGATCAATTGTTTCGTGGGTGAAAATGGTGTTGGGAAAACCAACCTGCTTGATGCAATCCACTACCTTGCGTTGTGTAAAAGCAATTTAAATCCTGTAGATACTCAGAACATAAGGTATGAAACAGATTTTGCAGTCATCCAGGGTGTATTCAACCGCATGGAGAAGGAAGAGACCATCTATTGCAGTATTCGGAGAAATAAAAAGAAACAATTTAAAAGGAACAGAAAAGATTACGGTAGATTGGCCGAGCACATAGGTCTGATTCCCCTGGTAATGATCTCTCCGGCAGATTATATTCTGATTCAGGGCGGTAGTGAAGAACGAAGAAAACTGATGAATGGTGTGATCGCTCAGTACGACAGAACCTATCTTGAAAACGTGATCTCATACAACAGGATTCTGTCTCAGCGTAATAAATTACTTAAGGAGCGTTTTCAAAATGGAGGAAATGATGACCTCCTTGAAGTTTTGAGTTCTCAACTGGTGCAGTACGGAGTACCGGTTTTCAATGCTCGTAAGGAATTCGTTGAAAAATTAAACCCTGTATTTCAGCGTTTCTATCAACATGTTTCAGGCAATAAGGAGAAGGTTACACTTACCTACTATTCTCAACTACTGGAACAGGATTTTGAAAAAGCGCTGACTGAATCACGCCAGAAGGACCAGATTGTGCAGTATACTACGGCTGGTATTCATAAAGATGATATATCCATGGAACTGGAAGGATACCCGCTTAAAAAAAGCGGATCACAGGGACAACAGAAAACCTACCTGGTGGCACTGAAACTGGCTGAATTCGAATTTATGCAGGAGACCATGAATAATACCCCGATCCTGCTGCTCGATGATGTATTTGATAAGTTTGATGCTTTCCGTGTCAAACAGATCATCAAATTAGTGGCAGATAACAATTTTGGACAAATTTTCATTACCGATACCAATGCTTCAAGGATGATGGAAATTTTGAAAGATATTCCTGCAACACACAGGGTATTTATAATTGACAACGGGACCATAAAAATTCAGGAGTAGAAAGCAATGGAACGTAAGCAGGAAAAAAAGATAAGCTCTGTACTTGACGAATTTGTCAGGGCAAATAATCTTCAGAAGGGCCTGGCTGAATACCGTATTTCAAAAAGCTGGAGCGAATTGCTGGGTAAAAATGCCGCCATGGCCACCAAATCGCTGTACATAAAAGACCGAAAATTGTTTGTACAACTTCACTCATCTGTACTGCGGAATGAACTCTCCATGATCAAAACTGATCTGATTCGTCGTCTGAATCAGGCTGCCAAGGCTGACGTGATTGATGATATCATTCTCCGTTAAAGAATAATTTTGGAGAAATAGTATCATTCACAGTATGGGCAGGATGGCCCCCAGTGGCAGTATCCGCCAATTAAAAAGCCCGCAGAAGAATCCACAGGCTTTTTGTTATACGGGTATTTCCGGTATTTAAAAGCGCTCTCTCATTGAAAAGAAAAATGAAGCTTCAATGGCAGCATTTTCATCAGAATCGGAACCATGCACAGCATTTTCCTGCATTGATTTAGCAAATAAACTTCGAATGGTTCCATGGTCTGCTTTCGCTGGATCAGTGGAACCGATAAGTTTCCTGTAATCTTCCACAGCATTCTCTTTCTCTATAATGGCAGCCACTATGGGACCAGAACTCATGAATTGAACAAGATCGGCGTAAAAAGGCCGCTCTTTGTGTACAGCATAAAATTGTTCAGCATCTTTTTTTGTTAACTGAAGCTTCTTCAGCGCTGTAATACGGAAACCGTTTTCACTGATCAAATGGAGTATGGGACCTATAAACCCTTTTGACACAGCGGTTGGTTTAATCATTGTAAAAGTGAAATTTCCTGTCATTTATCTTAGATTTAGAATTATAGAAACGGCAACAAATATAGTAGATAATTGTTAAGCGGAATAGAATTATTTTTTACTTTTGATCTCTTATTTTAAGTTAACCTCCTAACTATTAATTACTAATGCTGGATAATCAATCGATAACCAAAATAACGAAGATTATAGAGAAGAAAGATCCCGTCGTGATAATTTCACATATAAATCCTGACGGGGATGCGATAGGTTCAAGTTCAGCTTTAGCATTATACCTGAAGAAAAAGGGGGTACCTGTTTCAGTGATCATTCCAAATAAAGTGCCGGAATTCCTTCAGTGGATGCCAGGATTTGATATGGTTAAAACCTATAAGGAGCAAAAGGAAGCGTGTAAAAAATTATTGAATGAAGCAGAAACTATCTTTCTCGTTGATTTTAATGATCCTGACCGGATAGGCAAACTAAAAGACGATCTGCTGGCAACGGATGCATTTAAAATTTTATTGGACCACCACGAAAATCCATTGGATTTTACGGATCTGATGATCAGCGAATCATGGCGGGGATCTGCGGGGGAGATGATATTCCTGTTATTGGAGGAGATAGAAGGTGGGCAGTACCTGGATAAAGAGATTGCCACCTGTTTGTATGTAGCGATAATGACAGATACGGGAAATTTCAGGTACGGTTCATCCTATTCAGAGATATTTAATATCGTGGGAAAGCTGGTGGAGGCGGGTATCGATAAAGATAAAATTTACAGCAATGTGTACGACAGTTATTCGGTGGAGCGGATGAAACTGATGGGTTATTGTATGTCAGAAAAGTTGGTGGTCCTCAGCCGGTTTAATACTGCATACATTAGCCTTACAAGGAAAGAGCTTACCCGCTTTGGACATAAAGTAGGTGATACCGAAGGGTTTGTGAATATTCCGTTTTCAATTAAGGGCATTAGAGTAACAGCCCTTTTTATTGAGAAGAGAGATCATGTCAAGATATCATTTCGATCAAAGGGCGATTTTTCAGTAGATGCCATCGCATCAGAATATTTCAACGGGGGTGGGCATATTAACGCCGCAGGTGGAGAGTCCGGATTTTCCCTGGAGGAGACCATTGGGAAGTTTGAATCATTACTTGAAAAATACAAAGATGAACTTCGTTAAATCATATCTTATTTGCGGAACTCTGATTGTGTTATTACAAGCCTGTAACTCACCAGTGCAGGAAAAACCCATTGATACTGACAAGGTTATCAGAAAATCGTTGATAGAAACCAATAAGTACATGCGTGAAAGGAACCGTGAACTTATTATGGCCTTTCTTAACAGAGCTGAGTGGGATATGACTGAAACACCAACCGGACTGTGGTACATGATTATGGTTCAGGGAGATGGAGAGACCGTACAAAAAGGAAAACAGGTGATCTTCGCGTATGAGACAAGGCTTCTCAGTGGTAAAATTTGTTATTCTGCAGATACCTTAACACCTAAAAAGATCGTTGTAGGAAAAGGAAACATTGAAACCGGACTCGAGGAAGGATTACTGATGTTAAGGGAGGGAAGCAGGGCCCGATTTATCATTCCTCCATATTTGGCACACGGTAATTTTGGCGATTCCCAGAACATACCAGGTTCAGCGGTTTTGATTACAGAGATCCAGGTGCTGGAAGTGAGGAGGTAAATTGTGATTGCAAAGCAACTTTACTTAATTGTGCAGCATCTTTAAATAAGTTATGTAGATTTGCACTGGTTTTATAAATATGCCGTAAGAATGATTAGAAAAGCATTTTCGTTGATAGTTTTAACTGCACTCCTTCCCACGATGGGATGTGAGGATGAAATAGACCACAATGCCTTAAAGGCTGAAGAAGAACGGTATTTCAATCTTTATATGAACGCTAACTATCAGGATAAAAGCCCTTTAACCAGTGGTTTGTACTTTATTGAAGAAAAGGAGGGTTCTGGCTTGTCTCCCGATACTGGAAATTTCGTGCTGATTAATTACCTGGCCTATACCATCCCGGATGAAACAGTGGTTGACACTTATACAGAGAAGTGGGCCAGGGAGTACAATCTTTATAACAGCGGCGTACTATACGGACCCTATAAATACAAACACGGTTCGGAGGCGGAAGGCATGAAAGAAGGGCTTTCCAGGATGAAAGAAGGAGGTATTGCCAGACTCATATTTAAGAGTGATCTGGGTTATGGTGCAAATGGTCTGGGAAACATAGGAAAATATGCATCACTCATGTATGATATTGAATTGGTGAAAGTGATCAGGGATGTGGAGCAATGGGAATTGGACAAGATCAATACGTTTCTGGCTGAACACCCCAATGCTTTCCCGATCCATGATGATGAAACAGATGTAACCATGTACTATATCCCTGGTGTGGCAGGTGACAGCACCCATGTAAAAGATGGAGAAATAGTAGAGATTTTCTATACAGGAAGCCTGCTTGATGGAAGGGTGTTCGATTCCAATATTGGCCAGAGTAGCGGATTCAGAGTTACCATGGGAGAAGAAGAAGTGATTCGAGGATGGGAAATTGGACTTAAATGGTTCAGGTATGGTGGAACCGGTCAGCTTTTGATCCCTCATCAATTGGGTTACGGAGAAAGAGGCTCCTTTGCGGGAAATACAGCCAAAACTTCCATCCCGCCCTATGAAACACTGTTGTTTGAAATTGAGGTTTCCAAAACCTCAGTGGACGAATAAACAAACAACATATTTAAGATTTCCCCAATAGAAATACAGCCGGTCGTTTATGTAGGTCAGGCTTATTCTTTTTCCAGATTTTGATTTCAGCCGTTTTAATGGATTCTGTTTTGGTAGAAATGTCAACAGCCACTGTCAGTAATGTCTGGTCATGACAAGCTGCACAAATATCATCCAGTATAGCATTGTTCCTGTAAGGTGTTTCAATGAAAATCTGTGTTTCGTTCCGGTCCAAGACCCGCTTTTCCAGTTTTTTAATGGACTGGATCCGTTCATTCTTCTGTACAGGCAGGTAACCAGCAAATCTGAAAGCCTGGCCATTCAGTCCCGATGCCATCAGCGCAAGAAAAATGGAGGATGGCCCGGTAAGTGGAATCACTCTGATCTGCTTTCTGTGGGCCAGGTTTACCAGTTCAGATCCAGGATCTGCAATTCCGGGAAGACCTGCTTCTGATATAATACCAAGATCATGCCCATCCAAAACGGGCTGTAAAAATGTATGTACTTCACCAGGATCTGTATGCTTATTCAACTCATAAAATGTAACCTCATTGATAATCACACTATGGTCTATCATCTTTAGGTACCTCCTGGCATTTCTTGCATTCTCCACTACCAGGAATTTTAATCCGGTGATCAACCCTTTCAACTTTACAGGTAAAAAGGTGTCAGGATCCTGGCTTCCAAGGGAATTTGGTATCAGATATATTTTGCCCGGCATTTTTTTTCTTAAAAATAGTACAGATTTAAGTAAATCCATTACCCTTCCTGCAAAAATGATTAATTTCGGATTCACCTAAAAACCTGAATATTTGAAGATAACTTTTTTAGGAACAGGAACCTCCCAGGGAGTCCCGGTGATCGGATGTCAATGTGTGACTTGCCAATCAGAAGATGGGCATGATAAAAGACTTCGTTCATCTATCCTGATTCAGGATAGCAAGTCGACAATTGTCGTTGACACGGGCCCCGATTTCCGGCAACAGATGCTCAGGGAGCATGTAATGCAACTGGATGCCGTTATTTACACACACGAACACAGGGACCATATTGCAGGGTTGGATGACATTCGACCATACAACTACCTTCAGAAAAAATCGATGGATCTTTATGGAGAGAAAAGAGTGTTGCAATCTATTAAGACTTCATTCCCATATGTTTTTGATGATAACAATTATCCCGGAATTCCCAAAGTAAGTCTGCATGAAATTGAAAACAATCCCTTTGTCATCAATGATATAACCTTTGAGCCGATTAGGCTTTTTCATGCCGGGATGCCTGTTTTTGGATTCAGAATTAAAGATTTTGCTTACCTGGTAGATGCAAATTTCATTTCAACCGGAGAGATGAAGAAGCTTAGGGGCATAAAACAAGTGGTTATTGGAGCACTTAGAAAGGAGAAACATCATTCACATTTTAACCTGGAGGAGGCCATAGATCTGTTCAGGAAATTAGGTGCCGAAGAAGCATATATTTCACATATTTCACATCAGATGGGGATAGAAAAGGAGTTTAAAAGGCTCCTTCCCGTGGGGATCACTCCGGCCTATGACGGGCTCTTCCTTGAAATATAATTTACGGGGTTATTCATTTTGGGGCCTGTGGCAATGAATAATATCCCTGCGAATACATTCAATAAGAGAAAAATGATCCCACCAAGTAACAAGGCAGTGGGAAGGTCATAAACATCATTGGTCCATCCGATCAGTGGTCCCAGGAGAGAAAAATTAATCCTGATGATAAAATTTCTAACAGACAATACTGTTGCACGAACCTCAGAACCTGTAATCCGGTTGATGTAATCTTTCAACACCGGAGTTGCATATCCTCTCACCAGGTAAAACAGGAACAGTGTAATAAATCCCCAGACCAAACCAGCGAATGATAGTGCTATATAACCCAGCGGAATTGCCAGGCTGATTAGTATAATTGATCCTGTGGGACGAAGAACAGCTTCCATTTTATAGGCAAAATAGGAGGACAGGGCAACCGTAAGATTTAGTGCTGCCCAAAGCAAGCCGAACCAGATATCATCAATATTATTGAATTCAAAGAATTTCTGTGCGAACCAGGCCATTGTTAAAGTGGCACAACCTGCAAATGCTGAGAACAGGATATTACGGCGTAATACACGGCTGCCGATCAATGCAAATTTCGAGATTTCGATGATTTCACGAAACCCCTGGTTTATTAGCTTTTTGTGCCTGAATGGTTCTTTCAATGTGAGTGCAGCTGGAATAGCCAGGGCAGCCACAAAGATTTGTCCGTAATATGGGGTCCGGAGAGAAACCGTTACCAGCAGAATGCTTAAGAGTGCAGCTGCAGCTTCCGCCAGGTTACCAAGTGATGAGATCTTTCCTTCAAATCTGCTATACCTTTTCTGATCTTTGTTTTCCTGTAAGGAATCATACAACATAGCAGAATCGGCTCCCGAAACGCAACTTTGTCCGATGCCCAGTACAACTTCTGCTAACAAAAATCCGACAAATCCGTAACTTACACCGTAGATCACGAAACCGGCCGTTCCCATAATCGCCCCCAATACCATGGTCCGTTTTCTCCCCCAGACATCGGCAAGATAGCCAGAGGGTATTTCCAGTATGACGATTACTACGGAATATACAGCCTGCAATACCATGATATCCTTCATTTGCAAGCCGTTGCTTTCATAAAATAAAACAACGATTGGCATATATAACATAAACCACTTGGCGATCTTTATGATATATAGTCTCGGAATATTGGGATGGACAGACATGCCCGCAAAGATAAAAGGAAGAATGGAATTATTGAAAAAGAAAAGCTGCACAATAAACTGATTCGTTTCCATTTCCATAAATACCTGGTGCGTTGAAGTATAAACTGTGTTAAAACTGGTTACCAGCTTATAGTAAAAAGGCTAAACGTAGCCTGTTGTAAAATACATTTTAATTGAAGTTGCAGGTTGTATATTTACAGATCAAACATCAGTATAAATGAGCGCTACAATCATAGAGAAGATTATTGCACACCATGCCGGCAAAGAATCCGTGAGACCGGGTGATATTGTTGATGTGACAATCGATGCGCGTGTGGCACGCGATTTTGGAGGGGCCAATGTGGTTAAGAATATCAGGGACCATCACCTGGAAATTGAGGACGCTGAAAAAACGTTTTTCACATTCGACTGTAATCCGACCGGGTCCGACCAGAAATATGCCACGAACCAGCATATTTGCAGGTTATTTGCACGGGAACACGGGATCAGGGTTTACGATATTGACCAGGGTATCGGTACGCATATTCTCATCGATGAGGGGTTGGCGTTTCCCGGTTCTACAGCCGTGTCCACTGATTCTCATGCAAATATACTCGGCGCAGTGGGGGCGTTTGGACAGGGTATGGGGGATAAAGATATAGCAGCTGCCTGGAGCAATGGAAAAATATGGTTCAAAACACCCCCTTCAGCAAGGCTTAATTTTACAGGAAAAAAGTCTGCTGATATTACAGCAAAGGATTTTATTTTAAATCTGCTGCACAGATTCGGATCGAATACCTTACTTGGATATTCCATTGAATTGTATGGAGAATGCATCGATGAACTTACGCTGGATGAAAGGATTACCATTGCATCCATGGCAACAGAGCTGGGTGGTATTATCATATTTATCCCGCCCAATGCCGAGGTGATCAAGTATTGTGAGTCGCGGGCCAACAAGAAAATTGATCCGGTTTTCGCCGATGAAGATGCCAGCTATGGTCTGGTTGAAGAGGTGGATATATCCCGCTTCACCAGGTTGATTTCAATGCCGGGTAAACCACATGATACAACCATACTTCCGGAGGATCGGGTGTGGATCGATTCAGCATTTATCGGAAGCTGTACAAATGGACGGATGGAGGATATGAAGACCGCTGTCAGCATCTTGAAAGGGAGGAAAGTGGCACCTGGGGTTGTCCTTAAGATTGTGCCTGCAACCAATAAAGTGTGGAAGCAAGCGCTGGAGGCTGGTTACATCGAGGACCTGAAGAAAGCCGGTGCCTTGATATCAAATGCAGGTTGTGCAGGCTGCGCTGCAGGTCAGGTAGGACAAAACGGACCAGGAGAAGTGACCATCAGTACCGGTAATAGAAATTTTCCCGGTAAACAGGGACAGGGAGAGGTTTATCTTGCATCACCGGAGGTGGTTGCAGCATCAGCTTTAGCAGGGTACATCACATCACCGGAGAATATCCCGGATATTATTCAGACACGGCCTGAACTTTACTCCGGTGACAGATTGGTTGGGAAGGTGAAAAAGCCGGACAACAGAGAGATGCTGGTAGAGGTAGCAGGAAAGGTATGGGTAATTCCAATGGATGATATTGACACAGATATGATCTTTCATAACCGGTACCTGGCAATTACAGAACCTGCAGAGATGGGGGACTATACGTTTGATAACCTGAAGGGACATGAAAATTTTTCCAGGCAGGTGAAACCTGGAGATATTATAATCGCTGGGAAAAATTTTGGTTCAGGAAGTTCAAGACAGCAGGCCGTGGATTGTTTTAAAGCATTAGGTATGGGAGCTATTATAGCCAGGTCGTTTGGGGCGATTTACGAACGAAATGCCATAAATTCGGCTTTCCCGATCATTGTCGCAGAAGATATTCTGGAGCACGATATTAAAACCGGGGACCAGATTGTGGTAAATTTCGAAAAAGGTATCATAACTTTGCCATTAATGAATAAAGTGATTAAGGCAGCTCCCTTTTCGGAAGTACAGATGGAAATTTATAGAAATAACGGACTATTCTAAAAATTAAAATCATGAGATTAATTATTCCAGATAATTATGAGTCATTGCTCGGTCTTAAGCAAACAGAGACCGCAATTAAACTAATGAAGGAGCATTTTGAGATCGGATTATCCTCGGAACTTCGGCTTAGACGAGTTACGGCACCTTTATTTGTGCTAAGTTCAACAGGGCTAAATGATAATCTCAGGGGAGTAGAAGAGCCCGTCGAATTCAAGATTAAGGATATGCGTAACAGGGAGGCAGAAGTGGTCCAGTCTTTGGCCAAATGGAAAAGGATGATGCTGCGTGATTATGACATTGAGCTGGGCAATGGTATTTATACGGATATGAATGCCCTCAGACCGGACGAAGAACTGGATAACCTGCACAGTGTTTATGTAGATCAATGGGACTGGGAACGGGTGATCAGCAAAGAGGATAAAAACCTCACTTATCTGAAAACAGTGGCCACACAAATTTATGCAACTTTCAGAAGAACAGAATATTATCTATTTAACCTCTTTCCCCAGATAAGGCCACAACTTGCTGAGGAGATGATCTTTATACATGCAGAGGAGCTCTATGAACTTTATCCTGATCTGACACCCAGGGAGCGGGAGGATAAGATCACTGAAAAATATGGAGCGGTGTTTATTATCGGAATTGGTGCTGATTTACCGGATGGTAAACCCCACGACCGGCGGGCCCCGGATTACGATGATTGGACAACCGAAACCACTAAAGGCTTTAAAGGACTGAATGGCGACATCATTGTATGGAACAATGTTCTGCAATGTGCCTGTGAACTTTCATCCATGGGGATACGTGTGGACCAGGAAGAATTGGTTCGTCAGCTCGAGATTACCGGTGACCAGGACAGGTTGGAACTGCTGTTTCACAGGAGACTGATGGATGGAGAACTGCCTTCAGCTATTGGCGGGGGTATTGGACAGTCGAGAACTGCCATGGTATACCTTCAGAAGGCGCATATTGGAGAAATTCAATCGGCGATCTGGCCGGGTGAAATGGTGGATCATTGCAGAAAGTGTGGAATAAGGTTGATGTAACCGAAAGTAATTTGTAACAGAAGATGTTAACCTTTGCAGAAAAGATATTTAAGGCACAGGCCGGTGCAATCGTATTCAAGTCGCCCGATATTCTGCTCACCCATGATAATACGGTGAGCATTGAGAAAACGTTTTTGAAAATGGGAGGTACGAAAGTTTTCAAACCAGACCAGCTTATGGTCGTATTGGACCACAATGCACCTCCTACCACAGCTGATGTGGCAACAAACTATCACCGGATCAGGGAATTTGTGGATGAACAGGAAATAGAAAAATTTTATGATGCAGGAGATGGAATTTGTCATCAATTAATGGCTAATCATGCACGGCCAGGCATGTTGATTGTGGGTAGCGATAGTCATACATGTACTGCCGGAGCGTTTAATGCAATGGCTGCAGGAATTGACAGGACAGAAGCGGCAGGTATATGGAAGATGGGAGAAACATGGTTCAGGGTACCTGAATCCATAAAAATCAAACTGACCGGTCATTTGCACGAAGGGGTAACTGCCAAGGATCTTTCATTATGGATCATTGGAATTCTTGGTTCGGATGGTGCCAATTACAAATCCATTGAGTACCATGGTCCTGGTGTGAAACGATTGTCAATTTCCGATCGCATGACCCTGGCTAATATGGCTTCTGAAATGGGAGCCAAAAATGCTGTATTTCCGGCCGATGAAATTTTATCTGAATACCTTGGAACCGGGGATGAAGGTGCCTGGGCAGATGAAGGAGCCACCTATAGTCGTGAGATTGCCGTGGATATGACTGAATTGTATCCCTTAATTGCCGCACCACACCATGTAGATAATATACTGAGTCTGGCAGAAATTGCCGGCGAAGATGTTCACCAGGGACTGATTGGAACTTGTACCAATGGCAGGCTGGAAGATCTTCAGCAAGCAGCAGCCATATTAAAGGGGCAGCGGGTGAAACAAGGTTTTCAGCTGCATGTGATCCCGGCATCAAAAGCCATTTACCTTCAGGCGCTCAAGGAAGGACTGATCACTACATTCCTTGAGGCAGGTGCCAACGTGCTCAGCTCCTCTTGTGGACCGTGCCTGGGAACTGGGCAGGGAATACCGGCAGATGGTACAAAGGTTATTTCCACTGCCAACAGGAATTTTATGGGTAGAATGGGAAATAAAAATGCTGAAATTTACCTGGCTTCACCGGCAGTCGTTGCCATCTCTGCTATTCATGGAAAGATCACGGACCCTCGGCCCTCAAAAGGAGCTGAGCGTTATCCTTTTAAAAGGCAACAGTCGGCTACAATATCAATTGCTGATAACGAAAAACGAAGAATTGGCCATGTTTGGAATTACTGTGATGTGGATAACCTGAATACCGACCAGATGTTTGCCGGTAATCTCACATACAAGATTCTAAGTTCGGATGCCGAGGCAATCCTACAGCACCTTTTCAAGGACTTTGATCCGCACTTTCATGGTCATGTTGAAGAAGGTGATATAATTCTTGCAGGTGAGAATTTTGGTTGTGGAAGTTCCAGGGAGCACCCGGCGGTGGGGCTGGCCCATGCAGGGGTTAAGGCGGTGATCGTGAAATCGGTGAACCGTATATTTTATCGGGCCGCCATCAACCAGGGACTCAGACTGGTTGTGTTGCCCGAAGCAGTTGATGCATACAGGGCCGGCGATCGTGTGGATATTAAATTAGATGAAGGCAACGTCAGGGTGGGGGATAAAGCCTTTTCATTTGAACCGTTACCGGCTAAATTAATGGAAATATTGGATTGCAAAGGGTTGGTGAACTATCTGAAAAGAAACTAAATAGTGGCTGGATCATAATGTCCGTTTGCTGTGTTACGTTCGCTGGCAAATTGCACGTTTACGAAAGTAAACTGCGCATTTCCCGACTTCGCAAATTTACGCACTTCGGCCCTTGGCAGGCCATTTATTATGC
>JBBDIE010000151.1:0-81185 GCA_040880545.1 Bacteroidales bacterium
TCACCGCACTGTCGACCGCCTCTCCGTCAAATATACCAAAAATCCCGGTGAAAAACCCGCGCCGCTCCCCTTCCGCCTCCGCGATGATCTTCACCGTTTTCCGCTTCGGCGCACCGCTGATCGATCCGGCCGGCAACATCCGCAGCAGCAGTTCACCGAGCCCCGACCGCCAACCATCCCCAAGCCTTCCCTCAATCTCCGAGCTCACCTGCAGCAGCTCCCCGCGGTGCGTCCTGATCCGGTCGATATACCTGAACCGCGCCACCCGCACATCAGCCGCCACCATCGACAGGTCATTGCGGATCAGATCCACGATCGTGTTGTGCTCCCACAGCTCCTTCTCGTTCTCCAGCAACCGCCGCTCTGCATCCGGCAACGCCGCATCAATCGTCCCCTTCATCGGAAACGACCGGATGGTATTCCCGCCAATCGTCACAAACGTCTCCGGCGAAAAAACCACAAACCGATCACCAGATAACAGCCTGTATGGTGCCGCACTCGCATGAAAGATCTGCTCCAGACCCAGGTCCGTCTCTACCGGTGTAGGAAAAGTGAGGTTCAATAAAAAAGAGTTCCCATGCAAAATATGTTTTTTTACCAGGCTGAACGCCTTTTCATACCGAGGGAACGCCACAGGAACCGCCTCAAACCGGAACTTTGGCGGTGCAGTATCTCGGACCTCCTGCGCTGCCCCTCCCCCGGCACCGGCAAAATTGGTACGGCCCTTAATATTATAGAAAATGCCCCGCCTGGCGGCTTCCTCCGGTCGAAAAATCAGGAACTGCTCCATCTCATAATCGATCATGAACAGGAAAGGCCTTCCTGCTCCCGCCCACGCATTGCATGTTTCGATAAACTGTGACCGCTGCATACAGCAAAGATAGAAATTCTTGTGATCCGTCTGCAAGGGAATAATATGGTAGCATAGGGACAGCAAGACTTAAATAATATGGCAGGTGGAGATATGAAGGATGGAACTATGGTAACAGGTTAGTAAGGAAACAGGCAGGCAGGAATCATGGTGGTGTGGCAGAATGGTGGGTGGCAAGTTGGTTCGTCTGGATGCAAGTTGGTGCGGAGGCATTTAGATGAGAGGGAATAAAATACTATCGGTTGTTGAAGAAATCCCGACAGATACCGGATCATTCGATTCTGAACCAGTCATAATCAGCATACCCGGTATCATTCGTTTTTAAAGTACTGCTGGCAAAAAGGCCCACTTTTGCTCCGATCCACCTTCCCGGCGTGGCCCTGAACTTTTCACCCAGAGGTCTGAATTCCTTGCCATCATAACTGTAAAGAAACCGGCAGATGGCCCCCTTATTTACTTCTACCCGGAAGTAGACCTGGTTAGCAACTGCTCTTTTACGTTCTTCCAGCTGCTCCTCATTCCCATCCGGGCTATTCATGCACACCATTTTTGAAATCCAGGTTCCCGATGTGTCCTTTTCGATGGCAATATATGAATAATCAGTTCCCATCACTATTAATCCTGTACGTTCACCTTCCTGATGTCCATAAAAATTCAGTTTGGTAGTAACTGAGAAATCAGGAGCAGGAAATTTCTGCAGCAATAGGTGGGGTGTATCCCAGTGATTCCGATGGCTTTCAGGAAGCAACTGGCAGTAAAGTCTCATAACCCCCCCGGAACCTGTAAGGAACATCCATTCCTGCAGTGGATTGGCGTGCCACTGCCATTGCAAACCCAATTCTTTATCATTGAACTCGTCTGTGGTCTGGGGAACTGAATATAGTGGAGTATTGGTAATTCTTGGCTTAGTATGGGAAGACACCGGTTCACCCATCCCATCTCCATTGAGATCTAATCCGATCAAAGGCCAGTCATCTTTCCAGGATACAGGATTTAGATGAACGATCCTTCCGTATGCATCTCTATCCTGAAAATGCAGGAACCACCCCTCTCCGTTTTTTAGTTCCACCCATCCTCTCTGATGCGGACCGTTGATCTCTGTTGAACCCTGATGCATGACTGTTTTGATCTCGTATGGTCCGAAGGGATGTTGACTCCTCAATACTGTTTGCCATCCTGTTGTTACTCCTCCGGCGGGTGCAAAAATATAATAGTAGCCATTTCGCTTATAGAATTTAGGTCCCTCAATAGTAGGATGTTCATCGTGTCCATCAAAGACCAGGACTCCCTTTCCGAGTAGTTCACTGCCGTCTGGTCTCATTCGGTGAACAACCAGTATACTTTTACGGCCCGACCGGCTGCCAGCGTAAGCATGGACAAGATAGGCATTGCCATCATCATCCCAGAGCGGAGACGGGTCGATCCATCCTTTGGCTTCATGAACCAGGTGGAGCGGACTCCAGGTGCCAAATGGGTCCTTGGTTTTACTCATATAGATGCCAAAATCGGGATCCCCGAAAAAAACGTAATATGTTCCCTGGTGATACCGCAGAGAGGGGGCCCAGCAGCCATTCCCATGCTGGGGAATGGAGAAAACCTCATCGGGTACAAGGCGGTCAAATACATGATTGATAATTTTCCAGTGGATAAGATCATTGGAGTGAAGTACGGGTAAACCGGGTACACAATTGAAACTGGACGAGACCATAAAGAAATCATCTCCCACCCTGATCGCATCAGGATCGGAATAATCCGCATAGATCACAGGATTCTTAAAGGTTTCGTTTGTCTGATCCGGGCTCCATGGCTGGCAGATAGCTGTTATCCACAGCAGCATCAGGTAACCGGTGATTACTATCCTGAATAATAGTCGGCGCATGATGGAATTGTTTATGTTGTATCGTTTCGATTTCCATATTACCTATTTTGCTGATAATAAATGGGTAATAATAGTTATTTATCAATTATTCCTAACATTTATAACAATTTGTACCCCATACTTATCTTTCTGTGTTATGGTTTGAATGTCAATTTGTTGTTATATTTGTTCGTATAGATTCATCGTAATTCGATTGGGAAAAAGTACTTATACAGGCAACGTTAAGATCCGCAACTTCGTGATGATGGCATCTCTGTGGTTATGGATTATGGGAGCTATGGCCCAGTCGGAGGTAAGATTCGAAGAAGCCTACGCTATTAATGACCTGTCCAATAACATGGTTACCTGCATGCATCAGGACCAGTTGGGCTTTTTATGGCTTGGGACCTTTAACGGGCTTAATAAATATGATGGCTACAGTTACCGGATTTATAAGTTCAATGAGCCCGGAAATGGTCAGACAGGTACAAGTACAAACCGGATCATCTCCATCAGGGAAGACCAGCGGGGAATCCTGTGGATAGAGACCTATGATGGGAAGATCCTCTATTTCAATCCCGCTACCGAAGAATACAGGGTCTTTCCAATTGAGGGAGAAAGCCCTGAGCAGACCCGCTGCACCGGATTTTATGAGACAGAAGACGGAATGATATGCATATCCACTGACATGGCCGGCGTTTTTTTTGTCCGATACACTGCATCGGAAGCAGGGAGTGAGGTATACCATATGATGAACAGTTCTGAAAATCCGGATCTGATTACCAGCAATAATGTTTCATTTGTCGTACAGGATGAAAATAATTATTTCTGGATAGGCACTGACAAGGGATTGAACAGGATACGCCAGAAAGATCTTTTTCGTGAAGATCCCCCGGTCATGCAGTATTATACCAGTTCCGGGGAAAACTTAGTCGCCAGTGTCTCGTTTTCCCATTACGCTGTTCAGGGAACCAGGCTCTGGTTTGCGAATGATCGTCACGGTTTGTTATGGTATGAAACGAAAACCGAAGAGTTTGACGATTTTAGCCATCATCCCAGGTACAGTCATATGGCTGAGATGGAGATCACCACTCTGGAAATCAGGGGAAGAAATCTATGGGCAGGGACTGCCAATGGAGTCCTTCTTCGATACAATCTGGATACCAGATCATTCAGTGAATACCCCTTTACTGATGCCCGTTCCGGTAAAGAGGTGAAGAGTATTCATATTGATCTGTTCGATCAGGTGTGGTTATTAACTGATAATTTCGGAATCACCCGTTTCGATCCTTCCTATACAAGTTTTTCTTATTACAGGCTAACTCCTAAAAAGCTCGAGAATCTGACTGATGCTGAGCGCATCCGGATTTATGAAGATAGCCGTAACCAATTGTGGCTTGGTGGACAAAATACAGGTATTCTGCACTACGACAGGCAAGAGGACCGGTTCAATATTTACAGGAACGAGCCGGGGAACCCCCGGTCTTTACAGTCGGATATCGTGGAATGCATCATGGAAGACCGGGAGCATAACCTTTGGATAGGCACCAGCTGGTTCGGTAAGGGACTTAACCGGATGATTACAATGGACCCCGCTTTTGAATATATTGTACCGGTCTCTTCCCCTGAGAGCAAACAGCAAAACGTGGTTCGTGCACTTTTCGTTGATTCAAAAGGGTATATCTGGGCGGGTACAAAAAGTGGTCAGATTTACATATACGATCCAGAATTGACACTGATTCATATTGTCCAGGAAGATCCTGAGATTCAATATACCGGATATAATGTTTATTCAATCGGTGAAGACCAGCAGGGAAGAATATGGCTTTGCACCAAGGGGGCGGGTGTCTTTTATTCCAATGAGTCGATTAGTAAGGTGTTTCCACACTATGACAAGCTCACATTTAGTTCTATTGAGCATATTCCTGATCAACCCAATTCACTGAGCAATAATAATGTGTATGATATGATCATCGATGAGATGGGCAGGATATGGGTAGCCACCTACGGAGGGGGCCTCAATATGATTGATACTGATAAAGAAGGAATCAGACATTTTCACCACTATACATCTTCCAATAGCTCACTTACATCAGATAAGCTCAGAGATCTCCATCTTACCAGGAACGGTAGGCTTTGGCTGGCTACTACTATGGGGGTTAATTATATAGACATCTACAGGCAGAACGGAGAGGATCTGGACATAAAAAGTATACTCTCCATTCATTCAGATAAAGGGGGACTGTCCTACAATGATATTATAATGGTCATGGAGGATAAGGCAGGGCATCTTTGGCTGGCTTCTGCCGGTGGAGGGGTTAATCAGATCCTCAATCCGGATGGTGAGGACTTTGAATTTGTCCTCTTTTCCGAGAAAAATGGCCTGAAGGATGATTATATTGTCAGCATCTCTGAGGATATATACGGATTTCTTTGGTTCGGAACCATTTCCGGGCTTTCCAGATACAATCCTTTAAAGAATGATATTGAAAATTTTGATAAGAAGATCGGATTGCCGGAAGTGTTCTTTTCAGAACGAACCTCTGCAGTCTCCTCTTCCGGAAGGGTTTTGTTCGGTACCGTCAATGGCTTTTATGTCATTTCTCCTCAGCAGATAAATTTTGAGGAAATCGATCCCAATATTTCTCTCACAGAAATGATGTTAAACAATGAGATTGTTAAACCAGGACATGAGAATTCTCCCATTTCCATGTCTCTGCCCTACCTTAATGAGATCACCTTGCAGTACGATCAGTCCAATTTCTCTATTGAATTTTCATTACTCTCATTCAAGTCTCCTGAAAGCAACCATTATGCCTATATCCTGGAGGGTTTTAATGACGAATGGATATATATCGGGACCGATCACAAAGCCATTTTCACCAATGTGCCGCCTGGAGATTATATATTCAGAGCAAAGGGACTCGATAGCAACCTCTCCGAATATGGAACTGAAACCTCCCTGGAAATTACCATTCTTCCCCCGATTTGGAGAACTCACTGGGCTTATATGGCCTATATAGCAATCTTTTTGGTACTTGCCTATTTCAGTTATCGGATAGCCCTCCGATTTGTCAGGCTAAAAAGCAACCTTAAGGTTGAAAAACGGGTAGCGGAGTCAAAGCTCAGGTTTTTTACCAATATTTCACATGAGATCCGTACTCCTCTGACACTGATTCTTGGTCCCATTGATAGCCTGATCGAACGGAAAGATATCAGCTCTGATGTGCGCCACCAGCTTACGGTGATCCACCGGAATTCAAAGCGCTTGCTAAGGATGGTTAATCAGCTGCTGGACTTCAGGAAAGTCCAGAACGAAAAGGTCGCACTCCGCATCCAGGAAATCGAAGTTATTCCCTTCTTATGGCAGATTCACGAAAGCTTTGAATCTCAGGCCAGAATAAAGAGTATCTCTTTTAACCTGATTTACGACGAAAACGATGAGCAGCTGACCGTCTGGGGTGATATCCAGAAACTTGATATTGTAATTTTCAATCTTTTATCCAATGCCTTCAAGTTTACTCCTGAGAAGGGCAGAATTTCTATCATTGTTACCAGGGAATATGATCCCAGCGAGGTGGTTGCAATCCGTATTAGTGATACGGGAACCGGGATCCCCAAAGACAAAGTTGACTTGATCTTTGACCGGTTTTTCGTATCCCATACCGATGAGGACAATAATTATCACGGAACGGGGATCGGTCTCTCTCTCTCTCAGGAATATATTAAACTGCACAAGGGCGAGATCAAGGTGGAAAGCACAAAAGGTCAAGGGACCGATTTAATCGTCAGATTATTGACCGGGAACAGCCACTTTCCTGAGAATGTAATTATCAAGGAACGTGAAGCATACAGTTATACTCCCAAAGTGGAGGAGATGGAGGATATACTTCCTATTGAAAAGGAGAACGGTGAAATTAAAATCCTTTCCAGAAATGAAAGTTTAGATAAGCCATTTGTATTAATCGTTGAAGATGATGTGGAAATGTGCCATTATCTTCAGAAAATCCTGGAACCTACATATAAAGTTGAGACCGCAAGAGATGGATTGGAAGGATGGAGCAAAGCATCCCATCTGAATCCTGATCTTATCATTACTGATGTGATGATGCCGGAGATGAATGGGATCGAACTGACCCAAAAGCTGAAGGATGATTTCAATACCTGCCATATTCCCGTGATCATGCTCTCTTCAAAATCGGCAGTAGAAAGCCAGGTGGAAGGACTTCAAACCGGAGCAGAGGCTTATGTGCCAAAGCCTTTCAATGCAAAGCTTCTTATTTCCTATATTCAGTCTTTTCTTACTCAGAGGAAAAAGATCAGGGAGATATTGCAGAGCAAGGTGGAACTTAAACCTGATGAGGTAAAGGTAACTCCAAAGGACAAGGAATTCATTGAAAAGGTCCTTCATCTGATTGATGAAGGTATGGTTGATACAGATTTCAATGTGGAGAAGCTGGCAAATGAGATGTATATCAGCAGGACGCTGTTCTATAAAAAGATCAAAGGGATCACAGGTTACCAGCCTGTGGAACTGATTCGTACAATTAGACTTAAAAAAGCTGCTAAATATATTGAGACAGGAGAATTTACTGTGTCAGAAGTGGCTTATATGGTAGGTTATACTGACATTCGTTACTTCAGTACAAGCTTTAAGAAACAATTTGGCACCTCTCCTTCCCAGTACCTGGTGAAATAAAGGTTGCATACCAAATACACCCTTAACTTTGACTAATAATTAAACATGGTGGCAGATGGATTACCGTAATTTGAATCCATAATCTGCAACTATGAAAAATTCCATATTTTTAAATCTGGTCTTTTTGATCCTGATCTCTTCCCAGCCTGCCCTTTGTCAGTCTGAAAGAGTTTCTGCCGATCTGCCCTGGTCCGAACGAATGGCTCAAACGGTCATGGAGCGTTACCCTGAGCTAACCGACATGGATCTGAGCTATCACCAACGAAGCAAGCCCAAGTGGCAATATGATATCGCTATGCTGGCACAGGCGATCCACGGGCTTGGGGCTACTGATCCCGCTTATGAAGCTTACATGAAATCATACACAGATTTTTTCATTGACAGGGATGGCAAGATCTTTAACTATAATATATGTGAGTATAACCTCGACAAGATCAATCCAGGCAATAACCTGATCATTCTTTATGAAGCTTCCGGAGAGGAAAAGTACCGTAAAGCAATTGATACTCTGGTAGTCCAGCTGGAGGGTCAGCCAAACAATCCCGACGGAGGTTTCTGGCATAAGGCCCGCTATCCATATCAGATGTGGCTCGACGGAATTTATATGAGCTCCCCGTTTATGGTGAGGTATGCCTCGGTTTTTAACAAGCCGGAGTGGTACGATGAAGCACTTTGTCAGGTAAAAGTGATCCAAAAGCATACGAAAGATCCGGAAACAGGATTGTTATACCACGCCTATGATGCCAGCAGGGGAATGAAATGGAGTGATGACAGAACCGGATGCTCACCCCATTTCTGGGGCCGTGCCATGGGATGGTATATGATGGCCATTGTCGATGTACTCGATTATTTCCCTGAGACTCATCCGGGAAGGAAGGATATAATTAACATTCTACAGCAAACCAGTGAGGCTTTGGCCCGGGTAAGGGATGCGGAAACCGGCCTCTGGTACCAGGTTCTGGACATGGGGGAGAGACCGGACAATTACCTGGAAGCCTCTGCTTCTTGTATGTTTGTGTATGCATTTGCCAAAGGGGCAAGCTTAGGCTACCTGGGACCTGAATTCAGAAAAATGGCTGAAGATTCTTTTGATGGAATTCTGAAAAAATTTATCAAGGTTGGCCCGGACGGGCTGGTGAATATTCATAATGGCTGTTTTGCCGCAGGACTTGGAGGGATAGATTACCGCAGTGGAAGCTATGAATATTATATCAATGAGAAAAAAGGCAGGAACGATTCAAAATCTGTAGCACCTTTTATACTTGCAGCTCAAGAGTTAAACAGATAATCCTTAACTATAATGAAAAAAAACACACACTGCGTTTGGTTGGTCATCCTACTGTTACTTTCAGTTGTTGGATGCTCAGATCTTACTAGTCAACAGCCGGATGTAAATCCGATGAACTTCGAGGTACTCAGGCCCACTTTCCCTGACCGGTATTTCAACATTAAAGATTATGGCGCCGTTAATGATGGCTTTTTCCTCAATACCGAAGCTATCAACAGCTCAATCAAAGAGTGTAGTCAATCTGGTGGGGGAGTGGTCATCATTCCCCAGGGGGTATGGCTTACGGGACCTATTCGCTTGCAAAACGATGTGGAGCTCAGGGTGGAAGAGGGTGCTGTTGTACTTTTTAGCAGTAACTTTGATGATTATCCATATGTGAAAACCTATTATGAAGGGCAGAGAGATTTTCGTGCAATGCCTCTTCTTTTCGGGGACAGTCTCACCAATATCGCAATTACAGGCAAAGGGGTGCTGGATGGTTCGGGAGATGCATGGAGACCGGTGAAAAAAATGAAAACCACAGAGCGTCAATGGGAAGAGCTGGTTGCCTCCGGAGGTGTGGTTAGTGAAGAGGGAGATGTTTGGTGGCCCAATAAATATGCCTATCGGGTCTCAAAAGATCCTGATAAATACCGCAAGATTATTGCGGATCTGCCTGACAGGGATGCTTACAAGGCATTCTACCGTCCACCCCTGGTTCAGTTAATCTCCTGTAAAAAAGTACTACTGGAAGGCCCTTTGTTTCAGAACTCTCCGGCATGGTGCATCCATCCACTGATGTGTGAACACCTTACTGTGAATGATATATCTGTAAAGAATCCATGGTATGCGCAGAATGGTGACGGAATCGATGTGGAATCCTGCACGTATGTTTCTATTACCAATTCGCAATTTGACGTGGGTGATGATGCTATCTGCGTGAAATCTGGCAGGAATGAAGAAGGCAGGAAACGAGGCATTCCCACCCGCTATATGGAAGTGGATAATTGCGTTGTTCATCATGGTCATGGTGGCTTTGTTGTGGGTAGCGAAATGTCGGGAGGGGTCAGTGACATCTGGGTAAGGAATTGTACCTTTCTGGGTACAGACGTGGGCTTAAGGTTTAAAAGCACCAGGGGTCGTGGAGGAGTGGTAGAAAATATATATATTGAGAATATCCGGATGATCAATATAGAGAGGGATGCAATTATTTTTAATCTTTTCTATGCCGGACTGGGACCCACTGAGATGGGTGAAAATCCCATCGAACATCTGATGGCAGATGCTCCTCCGGTAAGCGAGGAGACTCCTGAATTCAGAAATATTACCATGAAAGATATAAGTTGCCAGGGTGCCTACCGGGCAATGCGGGTCATGGGACTACCAGAAATGCCCGTCACTGGTATTACCCTGGAAAACTCGGTATTTCGTTCAACCCGGGGGGTAGAATGCCTCCTTACCAACGGACTCCGCATGAAAGATGTTGGGATCACTACTGATGGCTATCCGACAATGCGTTTGGTCAATGTTAAGGATGGAAAAATTGAAAGTCTTCGGGGCAATCATGAGATACTTTTTGAGATCGACGGAATGGAAACGGAATATGTGGAGATCATATCCGAACAACCGGATTCAATTGCCGAAAGAATTATGCTGGGTAAAGATGTAGATAAGGAAAAAATAACAATTAACCTTCCATGAGAGAATAATATTTAAACATAGGAATAGGTGAAATGTCATAATTTGTTTCTCAAATTTCAATTAATTCTAACTAAAACCATTTATTATGAAAAAAAATTTTACAACCTTAATTTTAATGCTTTTTTTCTTGTGGCAGCTTCCTGCGCAGGAAGCCCATATTATCCTGATAACAGATGCCAACAGGGATGATGAGCAGTTTGAATTCCTGATGAACCAGGGATTTGATGTCACCAAATTCTGGCCCGGGAGTCTTTCAGAGGCAGGCCAGGATACCATCGACATGCTGAATGCAGCTGATCTTGTTATCATCGGCCGAAGCCCTAATAGTGGCGACTTCGGTTCGCCTGATAAGGAGGCATGGAACGATCTTACAGTACCAGTCATCCTGAATGCCCAGTATGTGGCACGAAGTAACCGTATCAACTGGTTTAACAGTACGTCCGCATTCCACGCCAATGAGGAACCACGAGTTGCCTATGGTGTGGCAGCCGATCCTTTGGATCCTATTTTCAGTAATGTATCACTGATGGATGGAGATTCTGTAGCCTGGTGCTACGCGCCCCATGACTTTATCGATCTGGATGAGGCCACCAACGGTCAGGTCCTGGTTAGCTATGCAGATACGATCCCCCTGGTAGTCCGTTTTGATGCCGGTGTGGAATTCTATGAGGGTTCGGGTGACATGCCTGCCGGTCCGAGAACTTATTTCGGATTCGGCAATGACAATACCGAAATCGTAAACTTCTTCCCTCTATCTAAAGAGGCCAAGGCCGCTTATGTGGCAGAAATTTACCGGTTACTGGGTCAGGCGATTGAAATGCCGGTTTTCAGTACAGCTGATAACCGGGTCATCCTGGTTACTGACACTGACAGGGATGATCAACAGTTTGAATGGTTGTCAAGGCAGGGGTTGAAAGTAATGAAATTCTGGCCCGGAAATCTCTCCGAAGCCAGTCAGGATACCCTTGACATACTAAATATGGCCGACCTTGTGATCCTCGGCAGGAGTCCAAATAGCGGAGACTTCGACTCTCCCGACAAGGAGGTATGGAATAACCTGGAAGTGCCTGTAATCCTGAACGCCCAGTATGCGGCAAGAAGCAACCGTATTAACTGGTTTAACAGTACTTCAGCCTTCCATGCCAATGAAGCACCTCCTGTTGCCTACGGAGTGGTTTCCAATCCTTCTGATCCTGCTTTCGATGCAGTGACCCTGATGGATGGAGATTCTGTAGCCTGGTGCTATCCGCCTCATGACTTCCTTGACATGGGCCCTACAACCAACGGAGAGGTACTTGTTGCTTATGCTGACACGGTTGCCCTGGTGGTTCGTTTTGATGCAGATATAGAGTTTTATGAGGGTTCTGTGGACATGCCTGCGGGCCCGAGGCTCTATTTCGGTTTTGGGAACGATAATACAGGACCTGCCTATTTCTTCCCGCTGACCAGGGAAGCCAAAAAAGTTTACCTGGCTGAGATCAGCAGATTAATTGATCTGCCGGAAGTTCCGGAAGTGGTGTTTGGAGCAGCTGACTTCAACGTGACCCTGATCTCGGATGATGATCTGGATGATCCTCAAATGAAGTTCCTGGAGAAAAATGGAATGAGGGTGACGAAATTCTGGCCTGGTAGTCTTTCGGAAGCCAGTCAGGATACCATTGATATGCTTAATGCCACAGATCTGGTGATTGTTGGAAGAAGCCCCGGTAGTGGTGATTTTGATTCACCTGACAAGGAAAGCTGGAATAGCCTTACGGTGCCGCTTATTCTTAATGGCCAATATACCGCCAGGAGCAATCGGATCAACTGGTTTAACAGCACTTCGGCATTTCATGCCAACGATGAACCGGAGGTGGCTTACGGTGCAACAACCATGCCCGATGATATGATTTTCTCCAATGTGAATCTGATGACGGGCGATTCCATCGACTGGTGCCTGCCGCCACATGATTTCCTTGATCTGGATTCCACCACAAACGGTGAGATCGTGGCGACCTTTGCAGATACTGTGCCGCTTGTAGTAAGGTTTGAAACAGGAGTGGAATTCTATGAAGGATCGGTGGACATGCCTAGTGGACCGAGAACATACTTTGGCTTTGGGAATGACAATGCCGGACCGGCCAATTATTTTCCGCTGACTCCCAACGGACAGCAAGTCTATTTGAATGAGATCAGCAATATACTGGATGCCGATCTGAGTGTGGCAAAAACGGTGGATACTGATTTTCTCCTTAGTGAACTTGAGTACAGCGTGACCACCGCTACACTGACACCGGATTTCAACCCCGACTCTCTAAGCTATATTCTGGAGCTGGTTGAGGATTCCAATGTGGTTACTCTGACAGCCAAACCTAACAGCGAATTTGCTACTGTGGTGGGCGATAGTACAATTGATGTCACCGGAGGAGAAGCGATAAGCACTAATATCGTAGTAACGGCCGAGAATGGAAATGCCAGGACCTATGAAGTAACAGTGATTCCATATATTGATCCAACAGAACCCAATGCGGTCTCCGGGGTCACCCGGCAGCTGGGTCTTTATCCGAATCCTGCTATCAATCATCTGAATGTGGTCTCTGATTCAGATATCAGTCAGGTGGATATTTACAACCTCCTTGGTAAGCGCGTGATGAGCAGAAAGGGGGATAATCAAAATAAGATAGTACTGAACGTGGGTTCCATTGAACCGGGAATGTACCTTATCAGGGTTGATAACGGCAGGGAAGCAACAATCAGAAAATTTTTGAAGAAGTAGTCATAGTTTTGTAATAAAACTGGTTGTCTCCATATGGGAGGCAGCCGGTTTTTTTCCTTAAATTTTTATTACATTTATATACCAATAATTCACATTAAAAATCAATAGATTATGAAAAATTTTTACTCACAGTTTTCCGTGATTTTACTGGCACTTTTACTTGTGGCAGCTGATGCGAATAGTCAGAAGAAAATTCTATTTGTAGGTAGAGACGCACTGGGTGATTACCAGTCGGACCAGGACATGGTTGACAGTATGATCGCCTGGGGTTATGATCCTGTATTCTGGGATAGCAACGGAGAGTATGATGTAGGAACAGGTCCCGATTTCAACCCACTGGACTATGCCAATTACGAAGGTGTGTTTTTTAATGAAACCGTTGATTCCAAAGCGGTGGCCCGGTTTGCTTCTGATGGATATCCCTTGCCCTGCATCAATCTTGAAGGCTATGCTGTCGCAACAGGAAATGACCGCTGGGCATGGATCAGCGACAATGGTGCTGAGTTATTCCAAACCCCTGATGCAGGAGGGACAGCAGATGATCAGGTATTTGTAGTGGCCGATAACTCACACTATATTACCGAAATATTTGATGTTGGCGAAGAGATCGTCTGGTCTACAGCCGATATTGCCACCGACATCGCGGCCAATCGCCCGGTATCTATCATGGAGGTCAACGTGACTTATGACGGGAAATTGGGAACTATGAAATCGCACGCTGCGCAGGATAATTTCTGGAATCTGGCGACCATCGATGACATGGACGGCACCGAAAACAGAATGGTTTTCTGGGGACTCAATCACATTGGTCTGAACGGAGAGGCCCAGGATGGCAGTTATGGGACACCTGATTTCTTCACTATGATCAAACGGGCATCTGCATGGGCCTACGATGGTGCCGAAAGTAGTACTTCGGTTGAGGCTGTTAAGTCAGATCCTTTATCGCTCAGTACATATCCCAATCCTGCCGAAGAGAAGGTTACGATTCGTTTCCATTCTGCAAGTCAGTCTGACTTCACTGCTACACTGTTCAGTATTACAGGACAGCAAATGGAAGTGATAACCAGAGCAGCTGTGTCCGGAATCAACCATCTCTCCCTGGATGTAAACAAATTTCCTGCTGGCATCTATCATTTGAAGTTGCAGATTGAAGGTAATGTGGCTGTATCTAAAATAATGATAAGATAAAGTAAGCCGGGATATTACTTGTTTTTTATATAAAAGCCGTCACAAATGATCTTTGTGACGGCTTTTTAGGTAAGAGTTATTCTACCTGGCAATGATTACCCTGTGGTAATCTACCTCATTTCCGGTTTCGAAACGGATGATGTATGGTCCGCTATTCAGCTCCTCAGCCTGAAAGATAAGTGAATGAGTTCCTGAATGTTGTTCGCCATGGAATATTTGTCTGACCTGCCTTCCGGTCATATCATAAAGTGAGATGGATACCACGGCTTTTACCGACAACGAGAACCTGAGCTTTGCTTTATTAGAGAATGGGTTGGGGAAAACTTCAAGGTTTTCTCCAAAATCTGCTGCTGACTCCATTCCTACTTTCAATTCAGCGAAGATGCTGTCGGTATAGAATGATTCCATGGTTGTGTTTACCGTTTTGAGCCGGTAGTAATATACTCCATTATCTGTAAGGCTGTTGTCAGTAAAAGTAGTGCTATCTGGTTCGGTTGTGATCAATTCATTCCAGCTGTCTTCCTTCTTTCTCTCTACTACAAACCCAGTCTCATTTTCGGAGATATCTACCCATGACAGGGTGACTGCATAATCTATCACAGTATCTATAGAAAGCTTTATTGGTCGAACCAGGTATTCATATGCTTCAACCAATTCGTTTAAGTACGCTTCCAGGTTGGTATAGCCATCTCCATCATCGTCTCCGTTCCTGTCGGCCGGATCATTCTTATTTAATCCATTGGCGTCTTCCCAGTCATCCGGCATCCCATCCTTGTCAGTATCATCCGGAGGGGGGGTGCTTTCCAAAATGGGCCATCCTCCTACCGTTCCCTGGGAATCTATAATACCTTGTCCCACTG
Source organism: Bacteroidales bacterium (assembly GCA_040880545.1). Lineage (GTDB taxonomy): Bacteria > Bacteroidota > Bacteroidia > Bacteroidales > M55B112. The sequence continues at coordinate 15,200 of JBBDIE010000151.1, forward strand.
CGTAATTACCACCATATTGGGCAGTTCCGGTTACCGTTTCGCAGATGATCCTGGCATCGATCGGGTCTCGTTTGGGAAGAATTGCTCCAGCACGGCTCATCACATGTTCGAAGGCCTCAGCAGCATTATGGGGAGTTAAGGCCGGTGCTTCCAATGGGTTTTCCAATTTGATCAGCTCCTTCTCGGCAAGAGTAATTCCATCCACACCCAGCCAGTTGTCGTCAGTGGTAGCAGGGTATCCTTCAGTCACATTTCCCGCGATGTAATAGGTGCCAAATCCATTCTCATTGCTGTAGGGCTCCACAATTCTGTCTCTTTTACTAACAGCGGTAGCCGGTCCATACTTGTAATAATTGGCAACTATATTGTGGTTTCCGGCTTCTCCACCGTAAGCGCTGTTACTTCCCCAGTTGTAGATTACGTTATTGCGGTAATCCACCAGTTCAAGTGTGGGTTCTCCGGAATAGCGACTACCGTTGAAGCGGGGGTTCCTGCTGGAGTGGTGGGCCAGCAAATTGTGATGAAATGAGGCACCCTGACCTCCCCAAATCCCGCCATAACCATGATTTCCCTTGTCGTGAATGGAGCTGTAAAGACTTTCGCTTAACAGGCAATATTGCAGGCTAAAGTTTTTATTGTCATAGAATGATCCGCATTCGTCTACGCTCCAGGACATGGAACAATGATCGATAATAATATTCTGCTGCTCCCTTCCGAACATGGCATCATTCTGGCTCCCTGTCTGATCACCATGACGGCTACGGATAAACCTGATGATAACATTGTCTGCATCAATGATAAGAGGAAAATTTCTGATACAAATGCCATCACCCGGGGCTGTTTGACCGGCAATGGTAATATTACCATTGTTGATACGAAGTTCTGACTCCAGCTCGATTGTACCAGATACCCTGAAAATAATTGTCCTGGGCCCTGAAGCCTGGATGGCAGACCGGAGACTCCCCTGTCCATAGTCGTTAAGATTTGTTACCATGATAACAGCGCCCCCCCGTCCGCCTGTTGTCATCGCACCAAAACCCTCCGCTCCTGGGAAAGCGGGGGTCTGGGCGAACAGGAATCCGGGCAGGAGCAGAAAAACCAAAATGCTGAACTGGATTATTCTTTTGCCGTCCCTCTCTTCCTCATTGCTTTTTGCAGGGATGGTGATCATACCTTTCTAAAAGTTAGTATTTATTAATATCCCGGATTCTGATACGAAGGATCGCCGATTGCATCGATCTGGATCTGGGGTATAGGCCGGAGGTTGAATTTCTCGCTGAAATTCTGTCTGGCCAAAGGGTTTCCTGCATATTGTTTCATCCTTTGTATCTGGGTTCCTGTCCGTTTAAGGTCGAACCAGCGGATTTGTTCACCACAAAATTCCCTGGCCCGTTCGTTCAAAAAGAAATCAAGGCTAAGGTCGGCCCCGCTGTTAATCCCGTAAGAAGCAAGCATAGCTGCTCCATCACCATCGTAGGATCTTTTATTAGCAAGGGTTAACAGGTGGTTATAGGCATCACCCCCGGCTCCTGTTTTCCACATGGCTTCAGCGGCGTTGAGGAACATTTCGGCATATCTTACTACGTAGGCATCCCGGATTCCTCTTTCAGAACCTACACCGTTGGCTGCAGGACGGTCCGGGTCGGAAAATTTGCTTAATTCGAAACAAAGATTCCTGTCGTTGGTCCGTTCTCCCCGGATCGTGCCATCGGGATTGAACATATGGGCATGGTCCAGCGTCCAGAAATTTCTTTCATAGTGCCAGATGTAGTTCTGAAGAACTTCATCTTCGATTAGTGTAGCATCATCCGGATAGAATCCCTTATAGAGGAATATTGCGGTATCACCCGGGACCAATACGGGTTTTCCATACAAGGGATCAGCAGGATCGTCATGCCATGGTCCCCTCGGCCACCTCAACCCGGTCGTATCAGGATCATTGGCAAACCATGTGGTCTTAAAAGAGCCGTAGAATCGCTCGTCAACATCCTCATGGAATGCATCGATCAGGTACATCGTAGGGTTATACCTCCTGAATGGGCGGCCATTCTCTACATCACGGGTCAGGCCCGGTATGACATCGTACTGCATCCCGAACATCAGATGTCCCAGGTGTCCGCCTTCACGATCATCCCACGGTTTATCCCCCTCCCTCTGGTAATTCTGGTAGGTTTCCGGATCTATATTCATGGTAGCGAATTCCGTACGGGAGTAATTAATAGCCCATACATTTTCCGGGTTGTTGTCATTGTTTTCCAGCGACCAGAGATCGGCGTAATTGTCCCAAAGGCTGAACTGGCCGCTCGCGATCACCGCCTCGGCATCATTGGCGGCATCAGTGAGATAACTATTATCGCCTGAATAGTATCCCCAAGTCAGATTCATTCTTGACCTGAAACCCAGTGCAGCCATTTTGGTTACCCTACCGAAGTCGGTAGCTGCTGTATTGTTAGTTTCACTGAGGTTGTCCACAGCAAAGTTAAGATCCTCCAGAATCAACTTATAAAACTCCTCTACCGGGGTTCGGTTAGCGTCCAGCACGACCCCTTTCACCGGTTCTGTACTCAGATGAACTCCTCCCCAGGTTTCGACAATTAGCCAGTTATAAAGCGCTCTGAGAAAACGAACCTCAGAGAGTCTCATTTTCGTCATGGATTCATCCAACGGTGTCCTGTCGGGATCGGAAAGGATGTCAATTGCATCGTTGCAGGTATTCACGCCCCGGTATAATTCCACCCAAAGCACAACCAGCCTGGAGTTGGTGGGATTGAAGTCGGTAGTGAATGTATACTGGTACTGTTGCGGGTGCTGCTGACCGTAATCATATATGTCAGTGCCAGCAGTGCTGAAATCATAGCCCTCCTCTTGTCCGAACCATATTTTATTGGTGACATAGGCGGCTGCGACAAGACTCTCCATTCCTGACGGAGAGGTATAATATTGTTCTGTACTCGCGCCTGCCAGGTATTCCTCATCAAGGAATTCCTCACATGAAAATGTTCCCAGAGCAAGTAAAACTATTATAAATTTATTAAATGTTTTCATCTGTATAAATTGTTTTTGAATGTTTCACCATTAAAATGTAAAGTTAGCTCCGACTGCTGCCATTTTGGGGATGGGTTTTCCTAATGCTCCCCTGTATTCAGGATCATATCGTCCCTGACGGAAATATTCCCCGAAAGCAAAATAGTTTTTTAGGGTCACGTAAAGCCGAAGGGATTTAATATAGGCGTTCTGTGTAAAATCCGTTGGTAAAGTATAACCCAGTGTGACATCCCTGATTTTGATATAGGAACCATCTTTATAGGTCAGGACAGTTGCTTCGGACCATCCACTTCGTGTGAGGCCCGGATTCAGTCTAGGATAAGTATTGATAGGATTATTCGGTGTCCAGTAATCTCTTTCCATGGAGTTCTCGCGACGGTCGGGAGCCCATTGGAGTTCGATATTGTCCCTAACCATATGGCCTATTCTGGCGTAAATAAATACTGTCAGGTCAAACCCCTTATATCGCATGGTGGAGTTGATCCCTGCAGTCCATTTAGGCCTGGGAGATCCCAGAATTAACCGGTCCTGATCATTAATGATGGTGTCATTGTTTACATCTCTTTGTTTCAGATCTCCGGGCTGCCGTCCATAAAGAGAAGCATCTTCTTCCTCGTCAAGCTGCCAGATTCCGGTTTTGTCGAAATCATAAAACACACCCACGGGATGTCCTACAAACCAGCCATTACCAATATCCTGTTCCACCCCTCCTACCAGAAAAGTGATTTCCTCGGTATTGGCAGCAAAGGTAATATCGGTAGACCAGTTGAAATTATTTGTTCTTATGTTAACGGTCCGCAGGGTAACTTCCACTCCTTGGTTTTTTGTTTTACCAATATTCTGAGTGATTTCGGGAACAGCAGAAGTCGGTGGTAGGGTCCGGTTTTGTAACAGGTCCTCCGTATGGGTCTTGTAGAGCTCTATTGTACCGCTGATCCGGTTTCTGAAAAGACCGAAGTCAATCCCCAGGTTTTGTGCGGTGGTAGTCTCCCAGGTAAGATCGGGATTATCCAAAAAACCGGTGCGATAACCAAGGTGGGGATTCGTCCCGAACTCATAGTAAAGTGGAGTGCGGATAATTGAACCCAGCGCAGCATAGGGGTCAACCGACTGATTACCGGTTTTACCGTAACCGAATCTAAGTTTCAGGTTGGAGATCGCATCCAGGTTGTCCATGAAGCTTTCTTCACTAAGACGCCAGGCAATAGAAGCAGAGGGGAAAAAGGCCCATTTTTCTGCCAGCTGACTGGCCCCGTCGTAACGTCCTGTAAGGGTTACCAGATACTTACCCTGGAATCCATAGTGCATCCTTCCGATAAAGGAGGCTAACTGGTTCTCGATTAACTGCAGGAAGCTTTCATCACCAGGAGGAGCAATTAGTATGTCTTGCTGACCAGAAGTGAGCGACCACCACCAGGAATTTCCAAGCAGAAGGTCGGTAGCTCCCTGGTAAGAACTTTCGGTTTTGGATGCAACCGTTTCCGTTGCCCCTGTAAGAATCAGGTGGTGATCCCCAAAATATTTATCATAGGTCAATATATTTTGAAATGTCCATTTATAGTCTGAAGTCATGGTGATATTCGCCTCGCTAAGCCTGTCGATTCCAACATATTCGCCCTGAAAATAGCCATCTCTGTTAAAGCCCAGGTTTACATTTATTGAGGAGCGAAAGCTGAATCCTTCAAAAAGATCCAGTTGAGCGTACAAGGTGGAGAAAAGATCAGTCTGGATTATTTCGTTAAGGTAATTATCAGGGTCCTGGTCAATCAGTGGATTCTCAAAAGGCGCACGGTCATCTGGTTCAGGGACCAGGTTTCCGGTTGAGTCATACGCCGGTGTAAGGGGATTCATGTTATAGTTGATCCCATTTCCATCAATACGGTTCGAATTGGCCAGAAAGGTGGAGTTTCCCAGGCTCAACCAGTCATTTACCTGAGAATTTAAGTTGACCTTTAAAGAGTAGCGCTTGTAATGATCATTTGGAATAAAATTATCCTCCACCATATGGTTCATTGAAACTGCATATTTAAGAATTTTATCTCCTCCGGAAACGGAGAGGTGGTAATCCTGCTGGGTTCCGAAATCCTCCATTTGAGCATCAACCCAGTCGAAATCATTTCCTGCATCATAGCCCTCATTCTCCCTTGCTGATAACCCTGGTCCAACGTCAATCTCATCGTCAGGGGTGTCCCAATCATAATTCGGCCTTGTAGTACGAAGGAAATCACGGGTCATCCTAAGAAAATAATCTGCATCACCCAGTGGAACGCTCCCGAGCGGGGTGGTGATACCATAGTAGGTATTGAAGGATATGACCTGCTTTCCCGCCTCTCCTTTTTTGGTGGTGATCAATATTACTCCGTTGGCACCGCGTGATCCGTAAATGGCTGTTGAAGAAGCATCCTTAAGCACCTCCATGGATGCGATATCGTTGGGATTGATATTGACATTGCTTCCATAATCAATGCCGTCTACGATATAAATTGGTTCATTTGATGCAGTCAGAGAACGGGCACCCCTCAGGAGTATATCATAACCGGAACCTGCCTCTCCGCTACTTCGGACCATGTCAAGTCCTGCCACCTTACCCTGAAGGGCTTCGATCACATTGGTTGATCTGGTGGTGGCGATATCCTCTTCCCGGATGGAAGAGACAGCTCCCGTCAGGTCACTTCGCTTCATGGTGCCATATCCGACTACCACGACCTCGTCAAGGGTTTCGACACTTGGGTTAAGTGCTAAATTAATCTTCGTCTGGTCAGTCACTTCCCGGTAGACCTCTAAATAGCCGATGTAGGAGAAGTGGAGCGTATCTCCTGCAGAGGCCATGATTGAATAGTTGCCATCTGCATTTGTAATTGTACCCGTTGTTGTTCCGGTCACAGTGACATTGACGCCGGTAAGAGGTTCATTTGTCTCTGCATCCTTCACCATACCGGTAATCTCCCGGTCCTGGGCACTTGCCGGCCGGACCAGTAGGAAACTGATAATACCTATCAGTAGTATGGGGGATACTTTCTTTAAAAGAAATGGTTTTTTCATTTTATCAGTTTTAGGGTAGTTTAATTTGTAGTGATTTAATAAATATTTTTTATTGTATCAAATTAGGTTTGAATTTCAAAACGTATGTTTAAAAATTGGTATAAAGGGAGCGTAATATTATCATTGACATGGTTAAATGTATGTAATTCCATTTGTCTCCAAGACGAATATGAGCGGTTTTTCTTTTTCCCTGAATGCAACAAAAACCAAGCTCATAAAGACGCTTATCTCCGGGATTCATGGTCAGGTCTGCTCTCAAAACGTCGGGTTGGGATACACTGGAGTTCTGTTTCACTGCATTCCATTTTATAATGATTATTCAAACGGTTCATGGATACAAAGATGTGTTGGCCTTTTTTCTGCCTTGGAGTAATAATTGGTATAAAGTTACCGGATAATTAACACAAAATGAAAGCTATAGTTATCTGGGTGCAAATAATTCTTATCTTGGATTAAGAATTTTGCATGCTATGAGAACTTTTTTTTTATTGTGGCTTTGCGTTGGAATCTTTGCTGATCTTCAGGCTCAAGCGGGAGACTATTATGATTTCGTGGTCGCCCGGGATGGGTCGGGGGACTTCCGTACCATCCAGGAAGCCTTTAATGCGGTGCCCCATCTTCGGAAGGAGCGCACACGCATCCTTATCAAAAAGGGAACCTACAAGGAAAAATTAATCCTTCCCACTACCAAAACAATGGTTAGCATTATCGGTGAGGATGTAGATAGTACGATCGTAACATATGACGATTATGCCTCCCGGAAGAACAGGTTCGGGGAGGAGATCGGAACCTCGGGCTCATCAGGTTTCTTTGTTTTTGGAGATGACTTTAGAGCCAGGGACATTACTTTCTCAAATACCGCCGGGAATGTTGGGCAGGCGGTGGCTGTGAGGATTGATGGCGACAGGGTGGTATTTGAGAATTGTCGTTTCCTGGGCTTTCAGGATACATTGTACCCCCATGGAAAAGAGAGCCGGCAATACTATCGGAACTGTTACATTGAAGGGACTGTTGATTTCATCTTTGGCTGGTCCACAGCCCTTTTTGAGAATTGTACCATTCATTGCAAAAAAAGGGGTTATATCACTGCAGCTTCTACTCCCGAAGAGTCTTCATATGGCTTTGTATTTCTGCATTGCAAAATCACCGGAAATGCGGAAGATGACAGCTTTTATCTGGGCAGACCATGGAGGTCCCATGCAAATGTAGTTTTTATCCATTGTGAGATGGGACCGCATATAAAGAGTGAAGGTTGGCACAATTGGAACAAGCCGGAATATGAAAAAACCGCCTTTTACGCCGAATATGGCTCCCACGGTGAGGGTGCCGATCCCGCTGCAAGGGTTCCCTGGTCCCGGCAATTAACGCCGGAAAAAGCAAAGCAGTACACTCCCGTCAATATACTGGGTGAGTGGGTAAAAGATTTAGATTCTAATTAATCCAATGATGAAACCATTACGAATCATAATCATCCAGATGTTCCTTTCCATCCTTTCGATCTGGAGTCTTTTTGCCAGGCCGGATACCTCGGTGAACGATTCGGTTCTCTATTCCCGGGAAATGCCCTATTCCATTATGCAGCGTAATCCGGAGCGATACGGGCAATGGGACTATGTGACAGGTACAGTATTAAAGGCTTTCCAGGAATTATGGCTTGTTACCGGGGAACAGGTATATTTTGACTATGTAAGACAGACTGTTGATGCCGTAGTAGATGAGAATGGCCATATCAGGGACTACCGGATGGCCGATTACAATATTGATGAGATCAGGGAGGGAAGCGCTCTGCTATTTCTTTATCGCTATACCGGAGATGAGAAGTACCTCCTCGCCGCCGGTCATTTAAGGCAACAGATGCGGGAACATCCCCGTACCAGTGAAGGAGGGTTCTGGCATAAGGACCGTTATCCTCATCAGATGTGGCTTGACGGGCTCTATATGGCGAGTCCGTTTTTGGCAGAATACGGGCTTATGTTTGATGAGCCTGCGCTTTTTGATGATGTAGTTAACCAAATCGTGCTGGTGGACCAGTATACCTATGATACTTTGAATGGCCTTTATTATCATGGTTGGGATGAAACCAGGTCGCAGGAATGGGCTGACTCAATTACGGGACAGTCGCCAAGTTTCTGGGGAAGGGCTATGGGCTGGTATGGAATGGCCATGGTTGATGTTCTTGATTATCTTCCTGAGGAACATCCGGGAAGAAACCAGGTAATAGATATCCTGCAGAAATTCGCTAATGGGATCATTCCTTATCAGGACAGTTCCGGGGTATGGTGGCAGGTCCTGGATCAGCCCGGGAAGGAGGGCAACTATAAGGAATCGTCTGTTTCCGCGATGTTCGTTTACGCTATTGCCAAGGCGATCAGGCTCGGGTATATTACAGAACCGGCTCTCTCATATTTTCAGAAAGCATACGAGGGGATTCTGGAAGAGTTTATTACCAAAAATGACGATGGGACATTCAATCTGACGCATACCTGTAAAAGCGCCGGACTAGGATATGGAAGGGACGGTTCCTACGAATATTACGTCTATACGGCCACACACAGAGAGAATGATGGGAAAGGCCTGGGGCCCTTCATTCTTGCGGCACTTGAAATGGAAAACACGTTCTTTCCACCTTCCAATCTCCGGGTAAATTCAATCGCTGCGGACAGCATCAGTCTGAGCTGGCGGGACAATAGCTCGCTGGAAACAGGATTGTTGTTGGAGCGCCACCGCAATGGAGTGGCAGACAACTCGGTATTGTTTCCCCAGGATCAGACAGAATATACCGATCGGGATTTTCTTCCTTATACAAGCTATCGATACCATCTTAAGGCATTCAATGCATCAGATACTACGCTTTTTGTCAGCTCACGGACGATAACCACCCTGGGTCCGGAAGGTCAGCCTGCTTTTGCTACAAATCCCTCGCCTGCGACAGGTGAAGAAGGGGTACAAACGGATGTGGTTCTTGAGTGGCAGGCTGGTCAGGGTACTGATTCCCACGATCTCTATCTTGGAACCAGCTCTCCGCCACCTTATATAGACAATCTGACCGAAAACCGTTATCTGTTCTCCGGACTTGATTATCAAACTACTTATTACTGGAGGGTAGATGAAGTCAATTCACAGGGAATAACCCAGGGAGAGGAATGGAGTTTTACTACATTGGCAGCGCCGCAAATGGTGGGACACTGGACGTTTAATGAGCTGACCGGAACCGTGGTTGAGGATGTAACTCCCTTCGGGAATCATGGAATGGTGATCGGGATGGATGAAACAAACCGGCAGGAGGGAATCGATGAACAAGCGCTCTTTTTTAACGGGATCGATCAGTATGTGAAGGTTCCGCATACCAAACTGCATAATTTTGATGATTCGGATTTTTCCCTCTCATTTTGGTTCAGGCAGGACCCGGACCTGGTCGATCCGGGCAAGGAGTACCGTTACCTGATTAAAGGATCCCACGAAAGGGATGCCGGGTCAGGTCAGACAGGAAAACGGTATGAGGTCTTCCTGAACCCGGCCTCCGCAGAGTTTCGGTTTTCCATCGATGATGATATTACCAAAAGTGTATTAAGTTTAGATATGGCTGATTTTGTGACAGGCAAATGGGTTCATGTTGTGGCTGTTCGAGACAGACAGGAAGGCTTATTGAAACTATACAAGAACGGGATGTTTCAATCAGCCGTTGTAGATCATACGGGTAATATCTCCCAGGAGGAAGATCTCTATTTCGGTTTTTGCAAGGATTTCGGATCCCATTTTCACGGGTTCCTGGATGATGTAAGAATTTATAATTATCCGCTTAATCTCGAACAAGCGGATGCCATCTATTGGGAGTTCGAAGGACTTTCTGTAGAATCCGATCCAGGACCAACAGCAGATTTAGTGAAAGTCTACCCGCTACCGCTGAGCAATAGACTTTACCTGGAGTTTCGCGATCCCGGCGTGGAAAAGACTGACATAATTTTATACGGTATTACCGGAAGTGTGGTTTGCAGATGGAAGATTCAACCAGGTTATCAGAGAACCTTAATGCTGGACACATCTTCAATCCTACCAGGGAATTACATTCTGCAGATTAGAACTCCGGACTGGAACTCTCAGCACCGGGTAGTGAAATAATCAGAAAAAAAGACCAATTATTTTCCCGGATATTAACCGTCAAGCTTGATTGTTTCTTTAGAAGAACCCCTTCATCATTGAGATAATTTTATCAGCGGCATTTGCGAGCTCGTTGTGCTCAGAAAGAGACCTGCAGTATCTATTTTTTCTGTAAGTTTGCACCCACAAGAAAAGTCCATGTTTCAAAATCCATATGCAGGACATCCTTTCACCCCTGAGATCGTGCAGTCCTTGCATGACAAGGGGAGCGTTATATTACACCTGAAAGGATTATCCGGTTCATCAAAAGCTGCCTTATTCCAGGCTGTTGTTTCAGAATTAAAGGGCAATCACCTGATACTTTTCCATGACAAGGAGGAAGCTGCATATTTTTACACCGACCTGGTGAGCCTGGAAGGGAACCCGGACCGTACACTCTTTTTTCCCTCCTCCTACAAACGATCGGTCCAGTACAAGCAGACTGATGAGGCTAATATCATAACGCGCACACAGACCCTGAAAAGGCTGAACGAACAACGCGTCTCCAGTTTTATCATCTCCTATGCCGAAGCATTGCTGGAGCGTGTACTCACACGGGCAGAACTGGGGCGGCACACACTGGAAATAAAAACCGGGGAGAACCTCACCATGGATTTTCTTGAGGAGGTGCTTGAAACCTATCATTTCCAGCTTGTTGATTTTGTGTACGAACCGGGACAGTACGCCATCAGGGGTGGAATTGTGGATATTTTCTCTTACTCTTCAAGCCATCCGTATCGTATCGATTTTTTCGGGGATGAGATTGAATCCATCCGGGTTTTTGATGTGGAAACACAGCGGTCAAGCGAGCAGCTAAAACGTGTATCGGTCATTCCAAACGTGCAGTGGGAGCAGGATCTTGGAGAAAAGCGGGTCTCGTTCCTTGAGTTCATCCCTTCAAATACCATTGTCTGGCTCGATGACCTGGATCTGATCATGGATCACATGCGTGATATTTACGACCGCACAGAGATCAACAATTCAGGGGATTCAACACTTGTCAAGGATGAATTACTTGTCCGTGCGCAATTGATCAGGGATAACCTGGAAAAGTTTACCCGGGTTGAATTCACACGTCCTGTACTGGGAAACCCTGCGGGGGATTGGCGCTTCAATACGGAACCTCAGCCCTCTTTTAATAAAGATTTTACGCTCCTTACCAGGATCCTCACGGAAAACAGCGATGCAGGACTGGAAAATTTCATTCTTTCGGAAAGCAAGGGACAACTGGAAAGACTACGCGCCATATTTGAGGAGATCAATCCCGGTCTTACCTACCAGGAAGCCTCTGTAACGCTCCACGAGGGGTTTATAGAAAAGGATATGCAAGTGGCTATTTACACGGACCACCAGATATTTGACAGGTATCACAAATTCAGGTTGCACGACCGTTTTACAAAGAAGGAGGCGCTTTCCATCAAAGAGTTGTCGGGATTAAGTCCCGGCGATTACGTGGTACATACTGATCACGGAATAGGCCAGTTTGGTGGATTGGAAAGAATAGATGTCAACGGAAGGAAACAGGAGGCGGTACGGCTGGTTTACAAAGATAATGATGTGCTCTTTGTAAATATCCATTCGTTACACAAGATCTCCAAGTACAAGGGAAAAGAGGGTCAGGCGCCCAGGGTATACAAACTTGGAACGGGCACCTGGCAAAAACTGAAGCAGAAAACCAAAAACAAGGTCAGGGATATTGCAGGAGAACTGATCGCATTGTACGCCAAACGCAGGGAGCAGGAAGGATTTTCATTTTCGCCAGACACTTATCTTCAGCGGGAACTGGAGGCATCATTTATATACGAAGATACCCCTGACCAGTTAAAAGCAACCAACGATTTCAAGGGAGGTATGGAGGCCAGGTTCCCAATGGACAGGCTGATTTGCGGTGATGTGGGTTTCGGGAAAACCGAGGTGGCCATCAGGGCAGCCTTCAAAGCAGTAAGCGACAGCAAACAAGTGGCAGTACTGGTTCCCACAACCATCCTTGCTTTCCAGCATTTCAACACCTTTAAAAAACGACTGGAAGAGTTCCCCAGTTCAGTAGACTATATCAGCCGATTCAGGACCTCTGCTGAACAGACCAAAATATTGAAACAGCTGAAAGAGGGATCCCTTGATATTATTATAGGCACCCATAAACTTGTAAGTCAGCATGTTAAATTTAAGGACCTGGGGTTGCTGATTATCGACGAAGAACAGAAATTCGGAGTAGCAGTAAAGGAAAAACTGAAACAGATTAAATTAAACGTCGATACCCTTACACTGACGGCAACCCCCATACCCAGAACACTGCAATTCTCACTCATGGGTGCAAGGGATCTTTCCATTATTAATACACCACCCCCCAACAGGCACCCGATCATTACCGAACTCCACCCTTTTAATGAAGAGATCATCAGGGAGGCCATTGAATATGAAGTCAGCAGGGGCGGACAGGTATTTTTTATCCATAACAGGATACAGAATATCAACGAGGTTAAACAGATGGTTGACAAACTGGTTCCCAATATCCGCTCTGTTATTGCACATGGCCAGATGGAAGGAAAGCAGTTGGAAAATGTGATGCTGGGGTTCATGACAGGCGATTATGACGTGCTCATTGCCACCTCCATTATCGAATCGGGACTCGATATTCCCAATACCAATACAATAATTATCAACAATGCACATCACTTCGGATTGAGTGATTTGCATCAGCTCAGGGGCAGGGTGGGACGCTCCAATAAAAAGGCATTCTGTTACCTTTTTGCGCCCCATATCACCTTGCTTACACCAGAGGCCCGGCGACGCTTAAGATCCCTCGAAGAGTATTCCGGACTGGGAAGCGGATTCAATATTGCCATGCAGGATTTGGACATCCGGGGAGCGGGAAATCTCCTGGGTGCAGAGCAAAGTGGTTTCATTGCTGACATCGGATTTGAAACCTATCATAAAATCCTGAATGAGGCCATACAAGAGTTGAAAGATGGCGTTTTTGCCGATCTTTTCCGGGAGGAAAAAACAGATCCGGCACTCCCCCCAAAGAATTTTGCAAGCGATTGCCACATCGATACCGACCTCGAATTGCTGTTCCCGGAAAAATACATAGCAAACATCTCGGAACGCATGAACCTTTATCGCGAACTGGACAATATTAAGACCGAAGAAGAGCTGGAAAATTTCAGACAGATGCTTCACGACAGGTTCGGCCCCCTCCCACAACAAGCAGGGGAATTACTGAACGTGGTAAAACTCCGCTGGCTGGCGATGCAAACAGGTGTTGAAAAGATTATTTTGAAAAATAACGTATTGATTGCGTACTTTGTATCAAGTCCGGAATCATATTTTTACCGTTCGGATGTTTTCACCATGATCATCGGTAACATCCAGCGTAATCCAAAATTATTCAGGATGAGGCAGGATAAGGACCGGTTAAGTTTCAGGGTGAATAACACAGGATCAGTAGAAAAAATATTTACAATATTTGAACAATTGACAGCCGGTGGATAGTAAATCATTCAAAATAATATGCCAATGAACCTGGTAATAGACCTGGGAAACAGCTTCGCCAAAATAGCTGTCTGTGAAGGATCTGAGATCATCGAAAGTGCAGTCTCTGAAAAATTGTCCAACAAGGAAATTGCCTACTTTATTTCCAGTTATAAACCCCTGAATGGGGCCATCTTTTCAAGTGTGGTGAACCATTCCAGGGAACTGATCGATTACCTGGATGCCACCTTCGACAACTTCCTTGAACTGACGCACAATACCCCCCTTCCCCTGAAAAACCTGTACATAACCAAGGAAACACTCGGTTTTGACCGGATTGCGGCCGTTACCGGTGCACATACTATTTTTCCGGAACAGAACGTTTTGGTTATAGATGCGGGAACAGCAATTACATTTGACGTGATAACAGCAACAGCCGAATATATCGGGGGGAATATATCTCCCGGTTTGAATATGCGTTTTAAAGCGCTTCATAAGTTTACCAGCAGACTACCTTACCTTTCTCCGGATGAGGAAGCTGTCAGGTTACTCGGCAAAACCACAGACGAAGCGATTATTTCCGGAGTTATCAATGGCCTGCTCTATGAGATAGATGGTTATATATCAGGCATTTCCCGGATTCATAAAAACCTGAAGGTGGTCTTAACCGGAGGAGATGCAAATTCTTTTGATAAAAGGCTAAAAAATAGCATCTTTGTGGTCTCGCATCTGAACCTGATAGGATTAAACAGAATTTTAGACTACAATGCGCAAAACAAAAATTCGAATTAGCTTATTAATAGCTTTTTTCGCAGTATTTTCTATACCTGCAATTTCACAGGTTAATACATATTCCCCATATACCAGGTTTGGACTTGGCGATATGTCGCGGGAAGGATTTGGTCAGAACCTGGCCATGGGTGGGACGGGTATCGCCATAAAAGACAGCGACAAGCTTAATTACCTGAACCCTGCAGCGTACACTGCCAGGGACAGTATGTCGGTACTGCTCGATTTTGGTATGAATGCCTATATGAATAATTATGCCACTACGCAGCTCAAAAACCGGTGGAACAATGCAAACTTTCATCACATAGCCCTTTCGGTACCCATTGGAAAACACTTTGCCATGGGAACAGGAGTTGTTCCCTTCAGTTCTGTGGGATATAAGATCAAGCAGGAATATGATGACCTGGGGACAGGAGACGCAATTGATTATTATTTCCAGGGTGAAGGAGGTATTATGAAATTTTTCATGGGAATCTCAGCGGAGATGTTCAACAGGGTATCGGTTGGTGTGAACATGAATTACCTGCTGGGAGATATCACCAGGCAGCGATCGATCACTTTTCCCAGGAACAGGGGATTTGCAGAAACACAATCCCTGGAAGAGATCATCATCAGCAATACCTACTTTGGATTTGGAATACAGTACAAGGAAGTATTTTCCGATAAATTCTTTTTCACCATCGGCGGCACTTACGATCTTGAAGCAAATCTGAATTCTGCATTCAACTCCACTGTTACAAACTATTTTCCCGGATCACCTGGAATTATCAATGACTCTCTCCCCATTTATACCGAATTCGATATAAAAAATGATAAGACGGACCAGACCATTACGATCCCATCAAAAATAGGTGTTGGCGTTGCATTTGGCATCCCGAAAAAACTGACTGTTACGGGCGATTACTATTTGCAGGACTGGAATTCGGTCGATAACTCCGGCTTGTATGAGGACGGATTTGATCTCGCCACGGCAAGTTCCATACACGCGGGTATTGAGTATATTCCTGATTTCGAAGCATTCAGAGGATATCATAACCTGATGAGTTACAGGATCGGAGCATACAAAAATGAATCCTATGTAAAGATCGGGGATTACCAGCTGGAAGATTATGGCATAACATTTGGAGTAGGATTCCCGATAGATAGAGCCAATTCATCGTTAAACGTGGCATTTACCTTTGGTTCAAGGGGTACACTTGAGAACAATTTAATAAAGGAAAATTATGGTATTTTGACATTTAGTTTAACTTTGCACGATCTTTGGTTTTATAAAAGAAAATTTGACTAATTTATTTTTTGGAAAACTTTGAATGATGAAAACTGTAACATTTAGGTCACTATTCCTGATAATTTTGGCATTTCTTATGCTGGTGCCGGTAATGTCACAGACGGGGGCCTCCGAAGGCTCAAAGTACGGTCAGGGGCAGGACAGTATTAATTGTCTTATGAATCTCTCGTTGTATAAGGAATTTTTCAAGCATAATAATTATAAAGATGCCATTATTTCCTGGAGAATAGTATTCGACGAGTGCCCGGCTTCTAGTCAGAATATGTATGTCGATGGCGTCAGAATGTACAAAAACTTTCTTTCCGGAGAGAAGAATCCGGATGTGGCAGAAGGGCTGATTGATACGATTATGTTGATCTACGACAGGAGAATGGAATATTTCAATGATGAATCAAACGTATTGGGAAGAAAGGCCACGGACCTGTTAAGGTACAGAAAAGACAACCTGAAGTACGTTCAAGAAGCTTATGGCTATCTGGGAAAGAGTATCGAGCTTGCACCGGATGATGCCAGGGATGCCATTCTGATACTCTTTGTAAATTCCAGTATATCGCTGCATAAGGCAGGTGTACTTTCACAGGACCAGACTATTAATGACTATTTCATTGCAAGTGAAATAATCGACAACAATCTTGAGAGTAATCCCAGGGACACACGAATGAAGCGGGCCAAAGAGAATGTGGATGAGTTTATACTGGGAGAGGGCGTATTAACCTGCGAATCTTTGAATAATTATTACAAGCCCCGGTTTGAAGCGAATAAAAGTGATGAGACTTTCATTAATAAGATGATCGATTTTTACTACACCAGTGGATGTGACAGATCTGACCTGTATGCAGCAGCCTCCGAGCAACTGTATGCCATCAATCCGGATCATGAGTCGGCCTACAAACTAGCCCGTTTATTTGTTGGAAAAGAGGATTATACAAAAGCTATCACCTATTATAAAGAGGCAATTTCGGGTGATGCCAATAACAAAGCTAAAGCACAATATTACTACGAGCTGGCTCAGGTAACCAGGGCAATGGGTAATACCTGTCAAAGCATTGAGTTTGCTCGTGAGGCTGTAAAATTGAATGATAAGCTGGGTGATGCATATATCCTGCTGGGTGATGCATACATTGAAAGCAGGGATAATCTTGGTGATGAATTTGAAAGGAGAGCTGCTTTCTGGGCAGCGGCCGATAAATATATTATGGCGAAAAATATGGACGCTACCAAAGCTTCAGATGCAAATAAAAGGATCAACGACTATGCATCGCAATACCCCGACAGTGAAGCATGTTTCTTCCGTTCCCTGAAAGAAGGGGACTCCTATCTTGTAAAAGGTTGTATAAACGAATACACAACGGTACGAACGCGGAAATTATAAAGATACAGCAGAAAACTGCCTGTAGGGTTGATCCCATTTTTATTCTTGAAATGGTTCATTAACTTTAGAGGCAGTTTTTTTATATAATGGATACAACTATCTACAGGCCGGTTATCATCTTTATCTTCACAATGCTGCTTTCAGCATGCGAAAACGATATTGAAAAAATTAATCTGCTTAATGCCGATGCAAATTACCCGGATTTGATCGGTGAAGGTATTGAGGTCATTTACAGTGATTCAGCCAAAGTGAAGGTTCAGATGTTTGCATCTGAGTTGAAGCAATATAATAACGCGGAAAAACCTTACAGTGAGTTCCCAAAAGGAATAAAAGTCATCTTTTTCGATGACTCATTGCTCGTAGAGTCTGAAATTCAGGCTAATTATGCAATCTATTATTACGAAGAGAAGCTGTGGCACGCGAAGGATAATGTGGTGGCTCAGAATTTTAAATCGGGGGAAAGACTCGATTCCGAGGAACTATTCTGGGATGAAGAGAAAGAGCTGATATACTCCGAAACCTATACCAGAATTGTAAATGAAAACGGCACATTTTACGGAGAAAAAGGTTTCAGATCTAACCAGGGATTATCCGACTACACACTCATTGGTTCCAGTGGTGTGGTGAATATCAATGAAGATGAATAAAGCAGGAAACATTCTTGAAATTATATGGTTCGTTATCGGCGGATTATTTTTGTTTATCGGAATCGATAAAACGATCGAAAGTGGTTTTGGTGAGAGCTGGCACTATTTACTGTTCGCCATATTGTCATTGTTAATGTATCTTCGCAGAAGAAGTATACGCATTTCAAACAAATAGGATGCACGGTATTGTCATTATAATCATCTCCCTGCTCTTTTCTGCCTTCTTTTCCGGTATGGAAATTGCTTTCCTGACCTCCAATAAACTCCGGATTGAGATCGACAAAAAACACAAGGTTTTTGCCTCCAGGATCATCTCCATCTTTACCAGGAATCCGGCCAGATATATAGCCACAATGCTTGTTGGTAACAACATCGCATTGGTAATGTACGGTATCGCATTTGCAAGGTTACTGGAGGATCCCATAACCAATCTTTTACACACCAATTCCCAACTGCTGGTGCTTCTGGTACAAACCATTTTATCCACACTGCTCATACTATTAACCGCTGAATTTCTGCCCAAGGCATTGTTCAGGATCAATGCAAACGGAGCACTGCGTTTTTTCTCACTCCCGGTATTTATCTTCTATATTATCCTCTATCCGGTATCCCTCATTTCCATCGGAATTTCAAATTTTACCCTTCGTTATATCATGAAGGTGAAACAGCAGGAGATAATCGGACAAACCGTATTTGGAAAAGTTGACCTGAGTCATCTTGTCACCGAAGGTAATTCCCATAAAGATGTGGCTGAATCGGATATCAAGGATCTGAAAATTTTTAAGAATGCACTGGAACTTTCCAGCCTGAAGGTTCGCGACTGTATGATCCCCAGAACAGAAATTATTGCCATGGACATCGACAGCCCGGTTCAGCAGTTGGTCGATACATTTATCGAAACCGGCCTAAGCAGGATCCTGATCTTCAGGGACAACATCGATAATATCATCGGGTATGTGAATTCCAAGGATATGTTCCAGAACCCGGAACACACCGGCAACTACCTGAAAACTTTACCTGTTGTACCGGAAACACTTCCGGTTAATATGATCCTCCGGTCCTTCATCAAAGACAGAAAAGGTATCGCCGTTGTTCTGGATGAGTTCGGCGGCACATCTGGAATGATTACTACCGAAGATGTCATCGAAGAGATCTTTGGAGAGATCCAGGATGAACACGATACAACATCACTGGTCAGTCAGAAGATCGGCGATAACATTTACCGTTTGTCAGGACGACACGAGATCAATTACCTGAACGAGATTTTTAACCTGAACATACCTGAATCAGAAGAATACGACACCCTGGCAGGCTATATTATCTATCATTTGAATAACATTCCGGGGCTGAATGAAACCATACAGATCAACAATTTCATTATGAAGGTGATCAAAGTGAGCGCCAACAGGGTGGAACTGGTGGAACTGGTTGTCAAATAACTATTTCCGATCAATTCTTATTTGCCTCTATTCTATAGAAATACGTTCCCTTTTTGCTTTGACTTCTTTTTTGTTTCAACCTATTATTACTATATTCGTACGCTAAAAAAAATTGAAAAATACTGTAACTGAAATTAATTATAAATGGCAACGCTTGAAAAGATCAGAAAAAGGGCTGGGATACTGGTTATGGGTGCAATTGGACTTGCTATGCTGGGCTTCATATTGGGTGACTTCAATATCCAACCGAGTACAAAAGTAGCTGAGATCAACGGGAAATCATATGGTGTAGAGGACTACCGCTCAGAACAGCAGGTTTTAAAGAATTTTTATGAAATGAATTACGGCGATAACCTGGATGCCCAGCTGGAACAGCAGATTGAAGATGAGACATGGCGCAGGATGATCCGTAACTCTGTTATGGAAAATTCATACCGCTATCTTGGGATCGATGTGAGTGATGATGAACTGAAGGCCATGGTGGCAGGTGATCAGGCTGGTGGAGCCGGTATTGCTGCATTCAGGGAGCCCCACCCAATTATCCGTCAGATGTTCACTAATCCCGAAACCGGGGAATTCAACAGGTATATCATGATGAACTACTTTAACTCCCTTGATCGTGAAGAGTATGCCCAGGAGAGACAAAGATGGATCTTCATTGAAAACGAAATCATCGAAGAACGGATGAACCAGAAATACCTCAGCCTGATCAGCAAAGGAATGAGGCCTTCATCTCTGGATGTCAGGGATTACCATGCAGAGAATTCAAAACAGGTGGATTTCAGTTTTGTGGCTAAAAATTTTACCAGTGTTGATGATAGCGATATTTCGGTAACTGAAAAGGAGCTGAAATCATATTACAAAGAGAATATCCAGCAATTTAAGCGCGATGAAGTACGGTCAATCGAATATGTTGCCTTCGACGTGATCGCCAGTGAAGGGGATGACGCCAATGCAAAACTATGGACCGTACAGACAAAGGCCGAGTTTTCAAGGATAGAAGATGATAAAGTAGTTTCGTATATTAACAGCATGTCGGATCAGCCTTTTGATGCCAGGTTTTATAATATTTCTGAGATTAATCCAATTTTGAGAGATTCACTTCTTGGCATGGATGAACATACAATTTTCGGCCCCTACTTCGAAGATGATGCCTACAAGCTGTCCAAGGTGAATGATGTTCAGATGCGTCCTGACTCAGTACGGGCAAGACACATCCTGCTTGGATACAACGACATCGGAGACGTTCAGCGTGCTGAAGAAATTGCCGACAGTTTGTTAACTGTTATCAATAACGGGGGCAATTTCAATACCATTGCACGGGAATATTCCTCAGATGAAGCCAACAGGAGTATAGGGGGCGACCTTGGCTGGTTCGCAGAAGGTGAAATGGAAACACCGTTCAACAATGCCTGCTTTGATAACAGAACAGGAGATATTGTAAAAGTAAATACGCGTTACGGTGTACACATCGTTAAAATTGAAGCACAAAGCCGTCCGATTGAAAAGTACCAGGTGGCAACCATCGTACACAGTGTATACCCGAGTAATGCAACCGACCAGGAGTATTACAACAGAGCAGTAAAATTCAGGGGGAAAGCAACCAATATCGAAAAATTTGAAGAACAGGCCAGGGAATATGGACTCGACCCACGGGTTGTACCTGATATTTCCAAGGATCAGCGATCCATTCCGGGTCTTGGCAATCCTGTGAATATCATTGGTTGGGCATTCAACTCGGAAAAGGGCGATGTAAGCTCGATATTTGAGGTGGATGATCAGTATATAGTTGTAGCCATAACTGAAGTTCATGAAGGTGGGTATGCCAGTTTTGAATCTGTCAGGAGGGAAGTGGAACTTGCTGTAAAAAAGCAAAAGAAAGGAGAATATATTGTTGAATCCATGAAAGCAGATCTCCAGAATGCAAATAGTATCGAATCATTCGCATCTGCTCAGAATCTTGAATTACAAGAGGCCAGCCAGGTGCTGTTTGCAAACACCTATGTATCCGGGATCGGACTTGAACCATATATTGTTGGAGCAGCCATGAACCTTCCTCCCGAAACTTTGGCAGGACCTTATATCGGTGAAAATAGTGTCTTTGTAATCAGTGTTACAAACCGTGGTGAGCCAGGAACAGTCAGAAGCATGGAAGAGATACAGCGGACGTTGAATAATTCATTGCAGTCAAGAACAAGTTATGAAGCTTATGATGCCATGTTGGACAAGGCTGAAATTGAAGATAACCGCCTGAAAGTATTTTACGGCAGGTGATCCAATCCTGACCGGAGCGTACGGTAATTAGCAGCAACCGTGAGTTCTCAGAATAAAAGATTAAAAGGAGATACCCGATACTACAGAGTAACGGGTATTTTCAATTAAGATGAGGAAAGTAACTGCCGTACAATGGTACTGATCATTTTACCATCAGCCCTGCCCGACAATTCGCTGGTGGCTCTTCCCATTACGGACCCCATCTGCTGCATAGAATCGGCACCCATATCACTGACCAGTTTTCCCAGGTAGGCACGTAGCTCCGCTTCGGTCAGTTGTGCGGGCATAAACGCCTCTATTACACGATACTCCTCCATCTCCATCTGATAAAGGTCATCCCTGCCCTGCTCCTTATAGATCGCTGCAGAATCCAGCCGTTGTTTTACCATTTTCTGAATGATTTTCAGCTCCTCTTCCTCTGAAAGGATATGACTTGCCCCCTTCTCAGTTTTTGCCATCATAAACGCGGCCTTTACCGAGCGGAGCGCCTCAAGCCTTCCTTTCTCCCTGGCCAGCATCGCCTTTTTTATCTCCTGGGTTATGGTTTCAAATAGTGACATGGTTTCGGTATTAGTCAACGTTATCATGAAGATACGAATTATCTTCCCTTAATTTTGGCGAATCTTTTTCATCATCTGACAGCCTGTAACGGGATACCTCTTCATTATCAGAATGATTTCCCGGATCGAGTTTCAGGTTCCTTCTTATATAGGCCGGAATATTTTCCAACTCCTCGATCTCGTTATCCTTTGATTGTGAAGTGTAACCAGTCTCTTTCAACCTTTCATGGGTCTCCTTCAGGTTACGGACACGGTCGGCCATCTTTTTTTCCTTATTCCCACGTGCTTTGTTATCTGTTGTCTGATCATATAATATGTACTCTTCAGGATTGCCCTCCTGTTTTTTATCGTCAAAATCAAAAGTCTGCTGCATAGGATTCACCGGTTTACCGGGCCTTTTCCTGTGCTCCTTGTCATCTCTGAGGGGTACGAAATCGATATGCTTTTTGTCCAGGTAAACATCCAGAATGTTGTTCATCTTAAACCCTGTGGCAATTACCGTGACACCAATCTTATCTTCCAGACCAGAATCATGTCCCATACCCCAGATCAGCGATGTCTCTTTGGTTGAGGAGGCGATTACATAGTCTGTGATCTCTGAGATTTCATCCATGGTGATCTCTTTCTTGCCCGAAGTAATATTCAACAAGATACTTCGCGCCCCGGTAATCTCATTATTATTCAGCAACGGAGAAGTAAGTGCAGCTTCGATGGCTTTCACGGCCCTATTCTCTCCCTCTGCCGTGGCGGAACCCATGATCGCACCGCCACTGTCGCTCATTACAGTTTGTACATCAGCGAAATCTACATTCACATAGCCAGGAACTGTGATAATTTCGGCGATACCCTTTGCCGCTGTGGCCAGGACATCATCTGCCCTGGCAAATGCCTCGCTTAGCGTAAGGTTCCCGTATATCTCCCTTAACCGCTCATTCTTAATGACCAACAGTGAATCCACATGGTCCTTTAACTCATTGATCCCTTTGATGGCATGGTTGATTCTTTCCGGTCCCTCAAAACCAAACGGAATAGTTACGATGCCCACCGTGAGAATGCCCATCTCCTTGGCCACTTTGGCAATTACCGGAGCGGCCCCGGTGCCTGTACCACCTCCCATGCCCGCTGTTATAAAGGCCATGTTGGTATTGGCCTCTAAAATCTCTTTGATGGCATCCAGGCTTTCCAGTGCAGCCTGCCTGCCAATTTCTGGCTTGCTGCCTGCTCCCCGGCCCTCTGTTAGAGATTCTCCCAATTGCAGTTTCACCGAAACAGGACTGTTAGTCAGCGCCTGGGAATCTGTATTACAAACGATAAAGTTTACATCCTTTATCCCTCGCTTAAACATGTGGTTAACAGCATTTCCTCCTCCGCCTCCCACTCCGATCACCTTGATGATCGACGACCTTTCCGGGTCAAGGTCAAAATTCAATATATCACTCATAACTGCTAAGTTTAATTATTTCACCGATGAAGATTTTACATTTTAACATCACTTTCATCAAAAATATCACTCAGGGTGTTTTTCAGCCCTTCAAGGAGTTTTCCCCCCTTGAAACGATCCTTCATTTTTTTCTTTACCGGGTCATCCATAACGGTACTTCCTTCCGCTTCCTGGTCAAGCTTATTTACCTTTAACGACTCCTTTTTCTCTTCATATACCTCCAGCCCTTTCAGCAGGAGCCCGATGGATGTGCTGTACATAGGTTGGTTTATCTCTTCAGGCGTGTCCGCTGCCAGGCACTCATTAGGATAACCAATCCTTACATCCATTCCGGTTTTAAATTTCACCAACTGGTTCAGGTTTTTCAGCATGGCCCCGCCTCCCGTGAGAACGATACCAGCACTCAACTTATCCATGTAACCCGAATTTTCAATCTCGTAGATAACTGCATCGATAATCTCCTCCATCCTGGACTGGATAATATAAGCGAGGCTCTTGAAACTGATCTCCTTAGGATCACGGCCCGAAATTCCGGGTATCGTAACCACTTTATCATCGTTGGCCAGATCACCCAAAGCAGATCCAAACTGTATCTTCAACGACTCAGCCTGTCGCTGCAGAATTGAACATCCTTCCTTTATATCCGTGGTTACTACATTGCCTCCAAATGGAATTACAGCAGTGTGTCTGATCACATCATCGTAATATACCGCCACATCAGTTGTCCCACCACCAATATCAACCAGTGCCACGCCGGCCTCTTTCTCATCTTCCGTCAGCACGGCCGCACTGGATGCCAATGGCTCCAGTATCAGCTGCTTTACGTTTAACCCCACACGCTTGATGCATTTTTCAATGTTCCGTGCCGATGAGATCTGTCCGATCACAATGTGAAAATTTGCCTCCAGCCTCTTACCAAACATTCCCACAGGATTTTTAACACCTGTTTCGTTGTCTACAATGAAATTCTGCGGTAACACATGGATTATCTCTTCCCCAACATCCACGGGGATCTTATACATGTCATCAATCAATGCCTGGATATCTTCCCTGGTAATCTCCTCTTCGTAGGTATCCCGGTTCACATAACCGCGGTTTCGAACGGACTTAATGTGCTGTCCTGCAATTCCTACAAAAACTTCCGGGAAACTAAGTCCCGATTGCTCCTGTGCCATGGAGATTGTACTCTGAATGGCATGAACTGTCTCTTCGATATTCAGAACAACACCCCGTTTTACTCCCTTGGAAGCAGATCTGCTTATCCCAAGAACTTCGAGCCTGTCATGCTCGTTTAACCGGCCGATCAGACTGACGATCTTCGTTGTGCCGATATCAATTGCTGCAACTATTCTGTTTTTTTGAGCCATGGTATTTAACGTTTAGTACAGATAATCTGGTTTGAATATTTAAGGTTAATTTTATCATAACTGTTCCAACCATAGCTTTTCAGCCCCTGGTCGTACAATAATTTCAGGTTTCTTAATTTTATTTCATAGTTTTCCATCTTGCCAAACTCAATCTGGTGGGCCCCAACCCTGGGTATCAAGTCAAATTCTCCTTTCGCAGACCTGTAAACCTGCATGATCTGTTTGTTCCAGAATGGATGCTGCTCAACAAAACCAGCAAAGCTTAACAGATTTTTCAATTCGAAATGGTTCTCCAGGTCTACCCTTCTGACTCCGCTTTCATCCGTGGTAAACGGAATATTCACCGCTCCTGTAAGTAGCATCACCATGGGCGAATAATTATCGGATAGGGGAAGGATCACACCCGTATCGTCTATATAGTATCCCTGTTTTCCACCGGGCATCACCCTTATGAGCGGTCTCCTTTGTACAATGTCCACAAACAGGGTCCCCTCCACATTGATGTATACCTCCGCATTATCCACATAGGGATCCTTCTCTATCATGAATTCCAGTCCCCTGGTACCAATAAACTCCACAGGGTAACCCTGTGTATTAATGCCTGAATGCTTAATCAGCTCTCTGACCCTTTCATTGGTGATAAACCGGACTGTGTTTGTATCTGAAATATTCACCACAATCTCCCGGCAAATCAGCTCCCCATTTCTTTTTGAAACGAATCCCATGATCACAGTGAACCAGCAGATCAGCAGTGCCCAAACCACAATATGGATTATCTTCCTGATCATAACTTCTCCATCCAGGATTTTAATGGTTCCACCAGCTTGTCTATATCACCTGCCCCCATGGTCAGTAATACTTCAGGATCAAGCTCCTTAAGAACGTTCAACAGTTGATGCTGAGATATAAGCACCTTCTCATGCAATGTTACCTCATTGAATATTACCCCCGAGGTAATTCCGGGTATGGGCTCTTCTCTGGCAGGATAGATCTCCAACAGAATTAATTCATCAAGCAACGACAGGCTCTCTGCAAATTCAACAGCAAAATCGCGGGTCCGTGAATAAAGATGGGGCTGGAATATACCTGTAATTCTTCTCTTAGGGAACATATCCCGAATCGAACCGATAAAGGCTTTTATCTCTTCCGGATGATGGGCATAATCATCAATATAAATCCTGTTTTCCCGCATCACCTGCACATCGAACCTCCGTTTTACACCTCTGAATTCCATGATCCCAGAGGCTATCTGCTCCAACAGAATCCCCGACTGATCGGCTACCGCAATTGCTGCCAGCGCATTTTCCACGTTCAGCAATCCGGGAATTCCCAGAGAAGTTTCAAATATGTTTTTCGGTGTCTTCACAGTGAACCGGTATTTCCCCTCAACAGCCGCTTTATTTATCACGTGATAATCAGCGCCTCTATCGTCTACGGAGTAGGTAAACAGATCCAGGTGGTCAGGAATCTCCATCTCGATCCCTGCCTTAATGATCAATGTTCCTTTATCACGGATCTGCCGGACAAATGCTTCAAATCCAGCCACCAGGTTTTCCCTGGAACCATATATATCCATATGGTCATTGTCCATCGATGTTATGACGGCAATCTCCGGGTAGAGTGCGAGGAATGACCTGTCATATTCATCCGCCTCTGCAATTATGGTTTCCGATGAAGCATGGATCACCAGGTTACTGTTGTAGTTTTTGGATATCCCACCCAGGAATGCATTGCATCCGTACAATGATTCTGACATTACACAGGCAAGCATGGTTGAAACGGATGTCTTTGCATGGGTTCCTGCCACTGCTATACCATGACCGGAATTAAATACTTCTCCCAGTGCGGTAGAACGCTTGATCACCCTGAATCCCCTGTTTCTGAAGTAATTCAACTCGTTACAGGATTCAGGTACGGCCGGTGTGTAAATTACAAGCGTTCGTTCCGGATCCCTGTACTCCCTGGGAATGTGGTCAGGATTATCAATAAAATGAATTTCAATCTGTTCCCGGATCAACTGGTCGGTGAGTGCCGTTGTAGTCCGGTCGTACCCTGCCACATGTTTCCCCTTGCTCTGGAAAAACCTGGCCAGGGCGCTCATACCAATGCCGCCGATACCCACAAAATAGACGCTATCCAAATTGGTCCAAATCATCTTTTTTCCAATAATTTAATTACCTCATCAGCAATTCTTTCAGAAGAATCTCTGATGGCCAGTTTTTTAATGTTGTCTGATAACGCCTTAGTTGCTCGATCGTCATCCATCAGTGTCAGCGCTGTATCTATCAGTTTGCTCTTTGCTTCATTATCCGTCACAAGGATCCCTGCCTTCAGATCGGTAAGGGCCCTGGCATTGCTGGTCTGGTGGTCCTCAGCAACGTTCGGCGACGGGACAAGTATAACCGGTTTACCAACCAGGCATAATTCGGAGATTGTTCCTGCCCCGGCACGGGAAATAATCAGGTCTGCCACCTGGAAAGCACGGTTCATTTCAGTGATAAAAGGCAACAGGACAATATTGGGGCTCCTTTTCACATCCAGTACATTTCTTGCCGCCTTATAATAAAAACCACCCGATTGCCAAAGCAGTTGCACCCCGGAACCGGCAATTTTATCTATGCTTTCTATCACGCTCTCATTCAGTGTCCGGGCACCCAAACTTCCGCCAATAAGCAGCAACACTTTTTTATCCGGTCGCAGTCCGAAATGGTTGTAGCTTTTTTCCTTTTCCGTCTCTGGTAGAATCAGGTCCTGTCTGACAGGATTTCCTGTTATCACAATCCGTTCTGCAGGGAAATATTTTTCCATTCCCTGGTATGCAACACAGATGGTCGAGGCAGACCGGGCCAGTATCCGGTTGGTAACCCCTGCATAAGAATTCTGTTCCTGAATAAGTACCGGAATCTTTTTTCTTATGGCAGCTTTAATGATCGGCCCACTGGCATACCCACCAACGCCTATGGCCACATCGGGCTTAAATTTCCTTATCAGTTTCCCGGATATCTGCATGCTTCTCAATAATTTAAAGAAAAATGTGATATTTTTCCAGGTGACTCTTCTCTGAAATCCTGCAACCGGCAGTCCCACAATCTCATAACCCGCTGCAGGAACCTTTTCCATCTCAAGCTTCCCGCGAGCCCCAACAAACAGGAATTGTGCATCACCCGCTAACTTTTCAAGCGCCCTGGCAATGGAAATGGCCGGATAAACGTGCCCGCCTGTTCCTCCTCCACCAATAATGATCCTATATTTCTTCGCTTCCTTCATTAATAATTTCTTCTTCTGAATTTTCAGCAGCCTCCTGCTCTTCCAGTTCCTTGGTAACCCCCCAACTCACACTTAATATCATTCCGAATGCCATACTTGTAAAAAACATGGATGATCCTCCCATACTAACCAGGGGAAGTGTTTGCCCGGTTACCGGCAACAATCCAACCGTCACACCCATGTTTACAAATGCCTGAAACACCAGTCCCATTGAAAGTCCGAACGCCAGGAAGGCACCAAAGGTGCTTTTGGTTCGCCGTACGATCAGTCCTGTCCTGAATAATACCCACAAATAGAGAAATACAAGCAGCAATCCTCCAATGATGGATCCATACTCTTCAATGATGATGGCGAAAATGAAATCTGAATAAGGATGCGGTAATAAAATACGCTGCGTACTTGTACCCGGGCCATTGGGCAGCAGTCCTCCCCTGACTATGGCTACCTTGGCCTGATCGGCCTGAAAGTTATCGCCCTCGCCACTGACGTAACGCTCGATCCTGTTTTTCCAGGTAACCATTCTTCCTTCCCGGCTCATGGCTGTGGAAAGCAACAGGAAAAGCGCCAATCCGGCTACCCCCATGCCTGCAAACAGCAGTAAATATTTAAATGGCACCCTGCCAATGAACATCAGTATAAACGACACTGTAAATATGATGGCCGCCGTGGACAGGTTCGTGGGTAAAATAAGTACACACACCAATGCGATGGCTGCCGATAATTTCATGAACACGCCCTTAAAATCATCCAGGTTATTCTGATTATTTGCCAAAATTCTTGCCAGATACATGATTAATGCAAATTTTGCAAATTCCGAAGGCTGGAAAGCATTGCTGGTACCGGGAATTGCGAGCCAGCGATTAGCGTCATTGATCTCCTGTCCCCTGATCAGGGTTACTACCAGCAGAACGATGGCCGCTGCCATAAATGCCAGTGATAATTTATTGAATACATGGTACGGGATCAATTGAAAGAAAATGATTACCCCAAGCCCCAAAACTATATACTTGAACTGCCTGAACAAGTAATACAGGGTATCGCCCGAAACCTTTTTGTAGGCCAGCGAACCGGTAGAGCTGTAAACAGACAGCAGCGATACCACACTCAGTATGATAATTACTGTCCAGATAACCCTGTCACCCCTTATGTATTTCAATACATTCATCGTCTATAATTCCCTTACTGCCTCCTTGAATTTCCTCCCGCGGTCTTCGTAACTTTCAAACAGGTCGAAGCTTGCACATGCCGGGGAGAGTAACACTGTATCATCTTTTGATGCCAGGTAATAGGCCGATTTGACAGCTTCTGTCATACTGCCTGTCTCCACAATGGTTTCAACTTTATCACTGAAGGCATCCAAAAGCCGCTGATTTTCCTTACCAAGGCAAACGATTGCCTTAACCTTGTTGCTTACAAGCTCATACAATTCCGAATAATTGTTTCCCTTATCCACCCCACCGGCAATCCAGACAATATTTCCCTTCACACTCTCCAGTGCATACCAGCTTGAATTCACATTGGTGGCTTTCGAGTCGTTGATAAAATTAATACCATGAACCTTATTCAACTGCTCGAGCCGGTGTTCTATTCCCTGGAAATCCATCAGCGCTTCACGGATCACATCATTCCTGATCTTCAGAACATTGCCGGCTATACCTGCTGCCATGCTGTTGTATGTATTATGTTTACCCTTCAGTGCCAGTTCATGAACCGACATGGTGAAGTCCACATCATCAAATTCGATATGCATTTTTGCATGGCCGTCGACCCATGCCACATCCTCCTCTTTCTTTTCATAAGCATAAGGCAACTGAACGGCCCTGGATACGATCCTCTCCAACTCCTTAATGGTAATTTCATCATCAGAGCAGAATACAAAATAGTCTTCCTCTGTGAGGTTCTGGGTGATCCTGAATTTTGAATCCACATAATGCTGCATATTGTAATCATATCGGTCCATATGATCAGCGGTGATATTCAAAAGGATCGCTATATCAGCCTTAAAATCGAACATTCCGTCCAACTGAAAACTGCTAAGCTCCAGCACGTAATAGTCGTAAGCTTCCTGGGCTACCTGCAATGCAAAACTGCGCCCCATGTTGCCCGCAATACCAATATTCAACCCGGCCTTACGTAACATATGATGGATCAGTGAAGTGGTGGTGGTCTTCCCGTTACTTCCCGTTACACAAATCTTCTTTGCATTGGTATACCGTCCTGCAAATTCAATTTCTGAAATCACATGTAACCCCTTTTTCCTGATTGATTTCATGATCGGGGCACTTTCCGGGATTCCCGGGCTTTTGATAATCTCATCTGCATTCAGGATCTGACGCTCTGTATGTCCATTACCTTCATAAAGGATCTGATATTCATTGAGCATCTCCTTGTATTTGGGATTGATCTTGCCCGAATCAGAAACTAAAACATCAAATCCCTGTTGCTTTGCAAGGATCGCTGAACCGGTACCACTCTCTCCGGCGCCAAGGATTACTATGCGTTTTCTCTTCTCCATATCTTAAATTATCTGATTTTTAACGTAACAATGGTGATTACTGCCAGCAACAGTCCGATAATCCAGAAGCGGGTAACGATTTTTGCTTCAGGATATCCCAGTTTCTGGTAATGGTGATGTGCAGGTGCCATGAGAAAAATGCGCCTTCCCGTACCAAATTTCCTTTTTGTGTGTTTGAACCAACTTACCTGCAATATCACAGATACACTTTCGTACAGGTAGATACCGCAAAGAATGGGGATCAATAACTCCTTTCTGATGACAATGGCAAAAACGGCAATAATTCCCCCCAGCGCCAGACTGCCTGTGTCTCCCATAAATATCTGGGCCGGAAATGAATTGTACCATAGAAAACCTATGGTGGCCCCGATGAACGCTGCAGCAAAAATCACAAGTTCACCCGCATTGGGGATGTACATGATATTCAGGTAATCGGCAAAAATGGCATTACCCGATACATAGGCCAGTATACCCAGTGTAGTACCGATAATTGCTGCGGAACCTGTGGCCAATCCATCCAGTCCATCGGATATGTTTGCCCCGTTGGAGACAGCTGTAACGATAAATATTACCACAAGCACAAAAATCAACCAGACAAGTTTGTTGGCATGCTTGCCCGAAAACCAGACAAGCCAGGTATAATTAAATTCATTATTTTTAACAAAAGGAATGGTGGTCAATGGTGTTTTATGATCACGGACATAAAACTGGTCACCATTATCATTCGTCACAACCGGCAGATGGATATGTTCAACGCTGTTCTCCCCTGTTACCAAAACCCGCTCCCGGATGATCGCATCATCACTCAGAAGGAATGTGATACCAACCATAAGCCCCAGGGCAACCTGTCCAAATATCTTGAACTTCCCCCGAAGTCCCTCCTTGTTTTTGCGAAATACCTTGATATAATCGTCTATAAAGCCAATAAAACCGAGCCATAGTGTGGTAATAAGCATCAGGATTACATATACGTTGTCCAGCCTTCCAAACAGCAGTACCGGAATGATAATGGAGGCGATGATGATAATGCCCCCCATGGTTGGAGTGCCCTCCTTCTGGTTCTGACCTTCAAGCCCCAATTCCCTAACAGTTTCACCAATCTGTTTTCTGCGCATAAAATTTATTATGCGCTTGCCGATGAACAGCGAAATCATCAGCGAAGTGATCACGGTCATGGCTGCCCTGAATGAGATATACTGAAACATACCTGCACCGGGCAGGTCAAAATGGTTCAGGTATTCAAACAGATGGTATAACATAGGATTTTACTTTAAATATTTTTTAACTATTTCCTTATCATCAAACAGGAACCGCTCCTTACCGATTACCTGGTATTTTTCATGTCCTTTCCCAGCAACCAGAATAACTGTATTGGGTCCGGCAAGCAGGCAGGCAGTTTTAATGGCCTCACCCCTGTCTGCGATTTTCAGAACATCTTTCATCCGTTCCTCTTTTATTCCCTTCGCCATCTCCTCCATGATCATGGTAGGATTTTCGGTCCTGGGATTGTCGGATGTAAGAATCACTTTGTTGCTTAAGTTGGCTGCCACGGCTCCCATTTTCGGCCTTTTACTTCTGTCCCTGTCGCCACCGGCGCCAACCACGGTAATGATTTCGCGCTTTTCACTGTTCACCTCATGGATCGTCTCCAGTACATTCAGTAGTGCATCATCCGTATGCGCATAGTCGATTATAGCTATGGCCCCCTTGTCACCCCGCAAAATTTCAAACCGGCCTTCAACCGGCCCCGCTTTGCTTATTGCTTCCAGCACCTGTATTTCATCGTGCCCGAGCAGTAGGGATACGCCATAAACTGCCAGAAAATTTGATGCATTGAATTTCCCTGTTAGCCTCACCCAAACCTCTTTCTCATTGATCTGAAGCCGCATGCCTTCAAAATGGGGTTCCTGGATGTTTCCATGGTAGTCTGCGATCCTTCCAAGACTATAGCGATATTTGACCGCTTTACAATTCTGTATCATCACCTCACCATTTCTGTCATCTGCATTGGTCAGTGCAAATGCTTCAGCTCCCAGACTGTCGAAAAATGATTTTTTAGCCTCCAGATACTCCCTGAAATCGTTGTGATAGTCCAGATGATCATGGGTAAGGTTCGTAAATACCCCTCCCCTGAAATGAAGTCCGTCGATACGATGTTGACTCACCGCATGGGAGGATACCTCCATAAAACAATATTCACATCCATTATCGGCCATCTCCCGGAGCCACCTGTTAATCTGCAGGGCATCGGGTGTGGTATGCGTGGCAGGGTATTTCCTGTTATGGATGATAACTTCAATGGTGGTTAAAATACCAGCCTTGTAACCAAGACTGGTATTGACCTTATATAATAAGGTGGCTATGGTCGTTTTTCCATTGGTACCTGTTATTCCCACAAGGTTGATCTCCCTGGATGGGTGTTTGTACCATGCAGAGGCGATCAATGCTATCGCTCTCCGCGAATTATCTGTAACAATATACGTTGTGTTGCTTCCCTGCTCAGCTGGTTGCACTTCACAAACTATGGCCACTGCCCCGGCTGCCAATGCTTCCCGGATATATGCATGACCGTCTGTTTCGATGCCCCTAATAGCAACAAAGAGACCCCCTGCTTTTACTTCCCTTGAATCGAAGGTTACTGCACTGATCTCTATCCCTGTGTCGCCTGTGACACCGGTTACGGTAACATCCTGTATAAGTTTTGCCAGCTTCATCCTTCCGTAATACTCATTTCAAGTTTAACCTGTTCCCCTTTTTTCAGCACCGTACCCGGCAGCGGAATCTGGTTTCTCACGGTACCCCTGCCTTTGATCTCAACATGAAGTCCCATATTTTCAAGCAGGTATACGGCATCTTTGGCTCCCATATCCTTTACATCAGGCAGATAAAGTGTACTTATATCACTCCTGCGTAATTTCACACCATCCCCGGTACTCATGGTTTTTACCCATTCCGATTCATGCTCTCCCGCTTCAAATGCTATCCCGAGATATTCCAGCGCCGATTCAAGTTCGGGCCTGAACCCACTTTTCGAATAAGGTGCCCCGATGTTCGTTGCCATTTGTGCCGGGCCAGCATGCTGCATATTCAAGTCCTGTATGTAGATCCTGTCAGTGATCTCCCTGAAAATGGGTCCGGCCACCACATTACCGTAATAGACAGTTTTAGAAGGGGAACTTACCACAACAATACATGAATACATGGGATTGTCTGAGGGGAAATAACCGGCAAAGGATGCCTGGTAATTATCCTTGGTATATCCTCTTTTTGCATCAGCAATCTGGGATGTCCCGGTCTTTCCGGCGATGGGGTAATATGAATTACGCAGGTTTTTTGCCGAGCCGCGCTCCACCACCCCTTCCAGCATCGGTTTGATCTTTCTGAGGGTCTCATCAGAGCATATTTTATGGTTGAGAATCGACTTTTCGAAAGTATGTACAACCTTTCCGTGGTAACGGATCTCCTCAACGAACCGGGGTTTTACCATCTGTCCGTTATTTGCCACAGCATTATAGAAGGTTAAAATCTGGAGCGGTGTGAGCCTCACCTCGTATCCGATAGATATCATGGGAAGTGAAATCTTCGACCACAAGGGATTGTCGGTATATTTGATTTCCGGGGTCCCTTCACCTTTGATTTCAATATCAAGTTTCCTGTTCAGGCCAATGCGGTAGAGCCTGTCAATGAAATCCGAAGGCTTCTCTCTGTAATTTTCATTGACCAGTTTCGAGATACCCACATTTGAAGAGTGTTCAAAAGCTTCCTGAAATGTAATTTTTCCAAGCCCTTCATCTCCGCTGTCTTCCAGCCGGTGACCGTTATAAACCACCACGCCGTTACCTACATCAACAATATCATCAGGTTCTACCAATCCATCTTCCAGCAAGGAAATTGCCGAGGCTAATTTAAACGTTGAGCCCGGTTCTGAGCTCTCTCCAATGGCATAATTGTAATTTTCCGTATACGTGCCGTTTTCATTCCTGCCCAGGTTTGCTATGGCCCTGATTTTCCCCGACTTAACCTCCATGACAATAACAGTACCGTGGTCAGCATCATGCTTCCTGAGCTGCGTGAAGAGTGCATTTTCTGCCACATCCTGCAAGTTAATATCGATGGTGGTAACAATGTCATAACCGTCCCTGGGGTCAATTTCGTTTTTGTCGCTCACCGGCATCCAGTTACCACTGGATATTTTCTGCATCAACCTGTAACCCTGCACTCCCGACAACTCCTCATCATACGCACCCTCAATACCCACCACGCTCCCCAGGTCTCCCTGCATGGTATATCCGACAGTTCGGGCAGCCAGCAGCCCATGGGGCCTGATGCGTCGGTTCTGCTGAACAAATATGGTCCCTCCCTGGTATCGGCCATACCTGAAGATGGGAAACTGCTTTAACTGCTGAAGCTGGTCATAGGTAACGTTTCTTTTTACCAGGTAATACCTGTTACCCTTCTCCCTTTCCCTCACCAGGTTCTGCTTGTATACAGACCAGTGCTGGTCACGGAATAATCCGGCCAACCTGATGGACAGGGAATCGATGTTTTCATCGAATATATTCCTGGTAAATGCTTCACTGCGCATATCCATTCTGACCTCAAAATAGGGGACTGAAACAGCCAGGAGCCGCCCCTCCGAAGAGTAAATGTTGCCCCGGTTGGGCTCAATTGTTTTGTAGGAAATACTGTTCAGTTCCGACTCCTCCCACCGGTCCTTCTCCACCAGCTGCAGGTAAAACATCTTACCCAGAATCACCAGGGCAAAAGCTACCATGGCGAGGTAAACCACGCTAACACGAATCAGTATGTTCCTCTTTAACGACATTACTTTTCCTGCTTGAGCACTAATTTTTTAAGTGGTTCCTTATTTTCAATAAGTCCGATCTCCTCTTCAATCACAAGCTGTTCAACCCTGCTTTGCCTGCTTACCATCATCAGATCCGATGAGGTGGAAATTGCCCGGGATCTGAGCTCCTTTACTTCGTCCTGCAGTTCATTGGTACGGATCACAAGCGTTTCTGCATGGTTCCGGTTGGCAATGATGAAGAGCGATATGATTGCCAGCATGGCAAGAAAAGGCGCCTGCCTGATTACCGATCGCTGGGTCAGTACATTCCCGTCGATCAGGCTGCGGAATGAAAAATGTTGCGTTTTTTCCTCCCGTACCTCTTCGAATTCAATATTTCTTTTCTCCATATTCATTCAAAGTTTCTCTGCGATCCTTAATTTAGCGCTCCTTGCCCTGCTGTTCTCCGAAATTTCCTTCTCGCCCGGAACAATCACCTTTCGATTGACAACCATCCAGCTTGTCTCCGGATTCCCGTAAAAGTCTTTCTTTACCTCACCCTCCAGGTTTCCGGACCGCATATAGTTTTTCACCAACCGGTCTTCCAGGGAATGGTAAGTAATTACTACCAACCTACCACCGTTACCCATATAATCTGATGTCTGTACCAGCATCTCCCTCAACGCATCGATCTCTTCATTAACTTCAATTCTGATGGCCTGAAACACCCTGGCCATAAATTTCGACCTGGTCTGCTGTGGTACCAGGTCCTCCAAAATCGTTTCCAGCTCAGTGGTTGTTGTTACAGGTTTTATGACCCGTGCCTCAATAATCGCCCTTACCACACGCCCTGTGTTTTTCAACTCACCGTATCTCCTGAAAATCCTGAAGAGATCATCTTCCGGATAATCATTGAGTACTTCAACTGCTGTTTTGCGGGAATTTGGGTCCATCCTCATATCCAGCCGGCTCTCGGACCTGAATGAAAAGCCCCGCTCAGGCTGGTCGATCTGGTAGGATGAAATGCCGAGGTCAGCAAGTATTCCATCAACCTGCGGAACTTCATAATACCGAAGAAAATTCCGCATATACCTGAAATTGGCTTTTATAAAGACCAGACGTTTGTCTTTACTGATGTTCTGTGCTGCATCAGGATCCTGGTCGAATGCAAACAGCCTTCCTTTCTTTCCTAACTTTTCAAGAACAAGGCGGGAGTGTCCCCCTCCGCCAAAAGTGAGATCCACGTAGGTCCCTTTTGACTTGATATTTAAACCTTCAATACTCTCATTCAATAACACAGGCCTGTGATAAGCCATATTATTCAGTTTCACTGGATGATCCACCAAGTATTTTCTCTGCCATGGAAGCAAAATCATCGTCTGCTGTACTTACTCCCGGATATGCATCGCCCGACCAGAGCTCAATCCTTCCGGATTGTCCTGCCAGTACAACTTCATCAGTAATTCCGGCATGATCCAGTAACCTTTTAGGAATCAGCATCCTGTTACTGGCATCCAAAATTAGTTCAGCCGTACCTGCATAAAACATGCGCAAAAATTTTGCATGCTCCTTGTTGTAAGGATTGGTCCGCTCCCGGATCATGGCATTCTGCCGTTCCCACTCTTCCATGGGATACAG
Source organism: Bacteroidales bacterium (assembly GCA_040880545.1). Classification (GTDB taxonomy): domain Bacteria; phylum Bacteroidota; class Bacteroidia; order Bacteroidales; genus M55B112. Next base: position 52,278 of record JBBDIE010000151.1, read on the forward strand.
GATCAGACACTTTTCAAAGACATCACGCTTTAACACAAATCCGTCACCGGACGCATCTCTCATCTGCCGATTAAAGGCAGCAGGAAAGGAGAGCCTTCCTTTGGGATCAAGTTTTACCGTATAGTCTCCAATAAAAGTTATCATACCGCTATATCCATTAAAAGGTAAAATTAAAGAATTTTTCCCATTTCATACCATTTTGCCCCACTTTTTCCCACTTTGTTAATAACTTTTGGTTCATTGAGTTGAATCATAGCAAACATAAGCGATGGATGATTATAGTCCATTTCCGGGATTTTTTTAATATTTTTGCAACCCGGAACCATGCCGCAGACACATGACAGACGATAACACCAACAAAGCATACAAACCCATTGATATCAAACAGCTGTTTCGCGAAAAGAACCCGCGGATGGCCCGGTTGATTCCCGGGTTCATATACCGTTACCTACACAAGGCGCTGGTGCTCGATGAGATCAATGAGATTTTAAGATTACACGGGCATAAAAAGAATTTTGAATTTGCTGATGCAGTTGTTGGCCTGTTCAATGTAACGGTTGAACTGGCTGGGGAAGAGAACCTTCCCAGTGGGGGACCGTTCATATTTGTTGCCAATCACCCGCTTGGCGGATTTGACGGCATCTTACTGATACAGCAGATTGGAGAGCGGTACGATCGGAAGTACCGCGTACTTGTTAATGATATTCTGTTGAATATTAAGAACATGGATGGTATCTTTGTACCCATAAACAAACATGGGACCCAGGCCATGGAAAATGTAAGGCTCATAGAAGAGATTTTTAAGTCTGATCAACATGTGATGACCTTCCCCTCAGGATTGGTTTCAAGGAGAATAAAGGGGGTAATTAAAGATACAGAATGGATGAAAAGCTTTGTTTCCAAGGCGGTAACCCATAAGCGGGATGTTGTTCCCATACATATTACGGGTCGATGTTCCAATTTCTTTTACAATGTAGCCCGTCTCAGGACATTCCTGGGAATTAAGGCTAACCTGGAGATGTTCTATCTCCCCAGGGAGACATTCAGACATAAAAATTCACACTATAAGATAACCATTGGTAAACCAATTAGTTACAAGAATTTTGACAAACGACACAAACCTGCTGAATGGACAGCACAAGTGAAAGAACATTGCTATACACTGGCAGATGACCCAAACAGCACATTTGTTGCTAAATAAAGTCTGTCAATAAAGTAGAGTGGCTGGATTATAAAGTTCGGGATCAAGGCTTGCGAAGTCGGGAAATACGCAGTTTACTTGCGTAAATGAACAATTTTCCGACAAGCATAACGCAGATATCGGACATTATGGACAGACACTAAATAATCAAAACCGAGCTCATGAACATGCAACGTATTATTCCGGCACTTGAAAAAGATCTTTTGCTCTCAGAACTTACCGAGGATAAATTTATCAGAAAGACCAACAAGGGAGGAAATCTGCTCTACATCGTGAACCATGAAGACTCACCAAATCTGCTGCGTGAAATCGGCCGGCTCAGAGAAGTGGCATTTCGTTCCGCAGGTGGAGGTACCGGCAAAGATTGTGATCTGGACGCTTATGATTCAGGAGAAAACAGCTATCAGCAGTTGATTGTCTGGGACCCGGATCAACAGGAGATTCTTGGTGGTTACAGGTTCCTGATTTGTAATGAGCAAATCTGTTGTGAAAATGGTGAGGTAAAACTGGCTACGGCCAAACTATTCAATTTTTCCGAAGATTTTAAGAAGGATTATCTGCCACACATGATTGAACTGGGACGGTCATTTGTCCAGCCCATGTATCAATCCACCAATCTTCGCAGGAAAGGGTTGTACGCTTTGGACAATCTTTGGGACGGACTGGGAACACTGGTGATGGATTATCCTGAAATAAAATACTTCTTTGGCAAAGTAACCATGTACCTGCACTACCACCAAGAGGCCCGGGATATGATCCTGTTTTTCCTGAACAAACATTTTCCGGATACAGACAAACTCGTGGTTCCAAAAGAGCCCTTACGCGTATTGATGAAACAGGAACAGCTAAATAAAATTTTCTCGGGTTCTGATTACATGGAAGACTATAAAATTCTTTCCAAACAGGTTCGTGCGGTGGGAGAAACAATTCCTCCCCTGATCAATGCTTACATGAGTCTTTCACCCTCCATGAGATCATTCGGAACAGTTATGAACCATAGTTTTGGGGAGGTTGAGGAGACAGGCATCATGATTACGGTGAATGATCTGTATAAAAGCAAGGTGGAAAGGCACCTGTCCAATTACGTCCCAAAGCACCTGAGAAGGATCCAGAACCTGAATATAAGGAATACCAAGTTAAATGACTTGTTTAACAGGTTCAGGTTCAATAGGCACGAGAGTTGATCCCTTCAATGTAATTAATAAATGAGGTATTCACCACCTTATTCCCTCCCGGAGTGGGGTAATCACCTGTGAAATACCAGTCCCCCAGGTCATTGGGAATTGCTTCGTGCAGGTTTTCAATGCTCTGGTAAACAATTTTTACTTCCGCATGTACATCCGGTGTCTTTAAAAGTTCAGAAATTTTATTTGAAATTTCTTCCGAAGTGAATGGTTTATAAATGTCCTTTACATAATTCACGATGTTCTCTTTGGGCTCGTGCTTTTGCGCAACCGACTTTTTATAAACTTCGTTGATCACATGCTCCTTTCCATGTTGCTTTAACAAAGCGATGGCTGCCTGGAAAGCGATAAAATCACCCAATTTAGCCATATCGATTCCATAACAATCGGGGTACCGTATCTGGGGGGAAGAGGATACAACCACGATTCGTTTGGGCCCCAGCCTGTCCAGTATCTTCAGGATACTCTCCCTTAGTGTGGTTCCCCGTACAATAGAGTCGTCAATTATTACGAGGTTATCTTCGCCCCTTTTCAGACTTCCATAGGTAATGTCGTACACATGATTTACCAGGTCTTTTCTCCCTTTGTCCTGGGAGATAAAGGTACGTAGTTTGATGTCCTTGATGGCTACTTTTTCCACCCGTGGTCTCCAGGATATGATCTCTGCAAGTTCATCATCATCCATGGTTCCGTTACTCTCCTTGATCCTCCTGATCTTATCTTTGATCATGTGGTCCTCCACTCCGGCTACCATCCCGTAGAAGGCCGATTCCGCTGTATTGGGTATAAAGGAGAATACGGTATGATTGGTGTCACCGTCAATACTCTCCATAATTGCGGGAACCAGTAACCTGCCCAGTTTTTTTCGTTCCCTGTAAATGCTTCTGTCGCTACCCCTTGAAAAATAGATTCGTTCGAAGGAGCATGATTTTTTTTCAAATGGTTCCCTCACAGTTTCTTGCAGGATGGTTCCATTTTTCTTAATAACGATTGCATTCCCTGGGGAAATTTCATGGATCTGATCCGCCTTCAGGTTCATCACAGTCTGGATTACCGGCCGTTCCGATGCGACGATCGCAATCTCTTCATCATGGTAATAATAAGCGGGGCGTATTCCCCACGGGTCGCGCATAACAAAAGCATCTCCATGTCCAAACATGCCTGCGATGGCATAGCCGCCGTCCCAGCTTTTTGACGCATCCGAAAGTATCTTTCCAATGTTGATCTGTTCTGTAATCATTTCGGTGATATCCCTGTTGGAATAACCTTTCAACTTAAAGCCATCGAACAACTTCTGGTTCTCCTTGTCAAGAAAATGACCCACTTTCTCAAGGATGGTCACGGTATCCGTAAAATCTTTGGGTGATTGCCCTAACTCTATCAGGGTGTTAAACAACTCATCCACATTGGTGAGATTGAAGTTCCCTGCCAACACCAGATTTCTGGATTTCCAGTTATTCTGCCTCATAACCGGGTGGAGGTTATCTGCAGAATTGCTGCCATAGGTCCCGTATCGCAAGTGTCCAAGATATAATTCACCCACAAATGGCAGGTTCATTTTTGCCCAATGGGCATCATCGATAGTGCCTGGATGCTTTCTTTCGGCTTTTTTGAAATTACCATAGATATCTTTGAAGATATCATTGATCGCATCGCTTTTTGAAGAGCGCAGCCTGTTGAAATATTTCTGGCCCGTCGGAACATCGAATTTCAGGCTGACCAGCCCTGCTCCATCCTGTCCCCTGTTTCGCTGTTTCTCCATCAGGAGATATAACTTCTGTAGGCCATATTTCCATGACCCGTACTTCAGCTGATAATATTCCAGGGGTTTTAATAAACGGATCAGCGCTATCCCGCATTTATGCTTAATTTCCTCACTCATATACTTCAGTTGCCATGAGGAACGGTCCTCATAAAACTATTTTATATTCCACAATAAAAGCATCGGGAAAATTTCTTCGGATGGTATCGAGTATTTTCATGGCATCGCGCCTTGTTCTGAAATTGCCCACATACACTTTGTAATAAGATCCCTCGTACTTTGGATATGTAGGAATATCCGGGTAAATGGAAAGAAATTTCGCACGAACCTGCATCTGGTGATCCTTGGCACCCTGTCCATTGTCAGAAAATATTCTGATGCGGTAACCTTCCACTCCCCTGTTCTTGCTGTTTTGAACAAGATGTTTATTATAATTTTCAATGATCAGTGAATCAAAACTAAGGATCACGTTCCCGGTCATCTCCTTCTGCTGCAGCCTTGTTAGCGGATCAGTGGAACCTGTACCCTGCCTGTTACTTTGCCCGAACATGACAAGGCTGGCTGATAATATGACAATAGCTATTGTGAAAGATGTCTTCATAATAAATTGTGCTTCAAAATTAATCAAAAATGTATGCTATTTAAATTTCAGTTGAAAATAATAATTACTTTCGTTGCATGCCTTATACGACAGGTACAATAAGAAAAATGGAAATGGCGGCCGGATTGATGATGATCCTGTCTGTACTATCCATTCTTGTTGCATTCTTATTGAAATTTGAATATACGGTTCCGAATGCCACATTCGATGAAGATGTGGCATTCCTTATAGATAACGTTATGGGGCAGAGAACCAGTGCGATTGCCTGGATTATCACAGGAACAGTCAACCTTTTTTTCCTGCCCTTCTACCTCATTCTTTTTCAGCGATTTCAAAAGGGCATGCATTTTTTAAGCAGTTTCTTTATTCTTGCCATGGCATTTATATTTTTCATCCTGGGCATCAATGAATGGCACCTGGCAAGTTTAACGGAACTTGACGGTGATACCGATATTATATTAAACGGATCTGTAACTACTGGTATTCTTATCTCCATCAGAAATATACTAATACTTATAAAACTTGGATTAACCGCATTTGGTGCATTTACAACTGTATTTACCATATCAAGGTTCAGTGAGGTGAAATTCCCGGTGATCGGAAGCACGCTCGCTTTTCTTGCCGGACCTGTAATTATTACCTTTACCTGGTTAAATCCGGCACATATATTGATGACATCATCACTGGCTGCTGCATGTACCGGACTGCTCATTATTGGTGCACACCTGGTTATCAAAGGTCTTGTGTTGAAAAACGTGTAAGTGTATTGATTAAAAATTTTGTGCCGATGGGGAATAGTACGCATAGAGATCTGCTAAAAGGAATCATATCTGATCCTGTTGCCAGGAAGTTTATCATTGATCTGATCAATTCCCTGCCAAATATCGTGGTGGTTCTGGATGATCAACGACGATTGATTTACTCGAACCGGGCGATGATTGATAAATTGTCTCTGGATAATTATGAGTCAGCCTTTCATCTGAAACCGGGCGAACTCTTTCAATGTGTAAATGCCAGGAGTGCCCCGGGCAGGTGTGGTAGTTCTGAAGCATGTGAATTATGCGGAGCATTACGCACCATTGAGGATTCAAGAATGAAAAAGAGCTCATTTACAAGCGATTACAGAATTCTGGGCTCCAACAATGGATTAACCAGATCCTACAATTTCAGGTTAACCTCCACCCCTTTTCAATACAACGACAATTCTTTCTTTCTGGTTTCCCTGGAGGATGTCAGCGCGCTTAAAAGAAAAGAAGAACTTGAACGAATCTTCTTTCATGATGTCATGAATTCTATTGGAAGCCTTCATGGAATTATTAATTTGCTGAAAAACCAGGGAGACATTCATCCGAATCACCTGGATATTCTGGAATCCACGTACAACAATCTCTATGATACAATACGCGAACAAAAACAGCTTTCTCAGGCAGAGCAGGGCGAGTTAACCGTAAACAGGGAAGAACTTCATGTACACGACCTGATCATTGAAACAACCATGCCATTTAAGGCGATCCGCAAATACAAGATGGCCATAGAAATAGCCAAAGATACAGTTGATCAAATGTTTTTTTCGGATGGTGTTTTACTATCCCGGGTTCTTACAAACATGATTAAAAATGCTGTTGAAGCTTCGGGGGAGAATGACACCATAACAATTGGCGCAAGTTTAATGGATCAGCATCTGAGATTCTGGGTCAGGAACCCGGCGGTCATACCACATGACACCGGTCTTCAGATTTTCGAAAGGTCCTTTACAACCAAAGGACCCGGCCGCGGGATGGGTACTTTCAGTATGAAACTCCTGGGAGAACATTACCTGGGTGGAAAAGTGGATTTCAATTCAAGTGAAAATGAGGGAACCACCTTCTGGATCGATCTTCCTCTTTCTTCAGTATTACCTGAGAATAACAGTAAGTAATGGCTGTCCCTAATGTCCATTTGCTGCGTTACGCTCTCTGTGATACCTCACCCCCTAGCCCTCTCCTCGTGTTAATGTCATTTGACATTGCAAGGGATTTCAACGATATTTTGGGGTTTTGTACCTTTGATTCGGTATTCAGAATAAAAATGTATTCATCGTTTGAGCCCTTTTTTTAACCAGTAGAGTTAAGGGAGTTTAAAATAATCCTTTATCCATTCACTCAAGAGCTTGCTCTAACTCCCTCCTTTTAGCACGTCTGAAAATCAAACTCTAATCCCGACAAATGTCGGGACTCTGCTCTAAACTCTGTGCCAGCTTGCTGGTCTGATTCCTCTGTGGTTAAAAAAAAGGCTCTTACGATGACCCCGAACATTATGATCCAGCCACTTCACACTATTGACAGACTAAGTAGTGGATGTTTACATTGCTTCCATAACCTCTTCTGTTACCTCGAGGTTATGAAAGACATTCTGTACATCATCATCATCTTCAAACTCGTCAATAGTTCGCAGTATCTGTAACGCGTCCTCCACTGGAATTTCCTTGGTTTCGCCTGGAATACGCTGCAATTCCGCACTTTCAGTATCAAGACCCATATCCTCCAGCTTCTTTTGCACATTATGAAAATCTTCCAGGGGTGTGGTAATCATAAAAGTGTCGTCGTTCAGATCAATCTCCTCCACCCCTGCATCAATGATCTCCAATTCAAATTCTTCAGGATCAAGATCTCCTTTAGGGAGCGTTATTACCCCCTTTCTGTCGAACATGAAAGAGAGCGATCCATTGGTACCCAGAGAACCGCCTCGTTTTGAAAAAATTGCACGGATGTTGCTCACGGTCCGGTTGTTATTATCTGTCAGACACTCAATAAAAACTGCAATACCGTGGGGTAGATAACCCTCAAATGTAACCTCCTGAAAGCTTGCCGAATCTTTGTTAGCCTTGTTGATGGCCCGCTGGATATTATCCTTCGGCATGTTCATCCCTTTGGCTGTTTGAACAGCGGACCGTAACCGCGGATTGGTTTCCGGGTCACTGCCACCCTGTTCCGCAGCAATTGTGATCTCTTTTATCAGTTTGGTGAATATTTTTCCTCTCCTGGCATCAATTGCCCCCTTCTTTCGCTTGATGGTCGACCATTTACTGTGTCCTGACATAACCTGTTATTTAGTTTATGCAAAAATAATAAATCAGGCCGGTATTTGAAATATTAACGCTTAACAACCTGCACCCCTCCGAATACCACGCTTACTTTAATGTTGAGCGAGGGTGAGTCGGATCTGTAAGATTCAGATGTATAGAGAGATGACCCGAATACCGCGGTATTTCCATCGGGCAGTTCGGCCCCTGCAAATACGGCATCCGCCTCAATTCGTACAGGCATATCTTCCCTGATCCTGATCACCGACCCTCCAAATATCGTGTTAATCGTAACATTAAAATCGCCATGGTCCAAATTTACATCAGTAAAATCATAAACCCCTTTACCAAAAATCACACTGTATTCCTTTCCGCTTTCCGGATGATCATAAATCCGCTCATTGAACATGGTCTCATCAGGTCCGATCCTCCCTTCGGGGATTAACACGCGGCCAAACAAAATCTTGATGCCAATGGCAACAAAAAATAGTCCCACGAGAATCTTTACCACCGGAAAATCAACATTAAATACTACTTTTATGATGAGTGCAATGCCCAACATCAGCAATAAAGCACCCCAGAATAAACCAGCTCCCATTTTCATTGTTTTTAGATTATTATTATATGTTTTGAATTGAATCATACTGCAATAGTATGATTCCTTGATGAGGTGTAACAGAAGAAATCGGTAAGTTGTGGGTAAAAGTCGGTAAATGCGGAATCACTACACCCCATCACAGGGTAATCTGTATAAATAAAAAATGCCGTTTATCATACTATTTTTCTGTTTATCAAACCAAATGAGCCATTTGTCAAACTAATGGACCCTTTTAATTCACTGTTGCGTACATGTTTATGAGTTTAAGGTCTTTATGTCTTATATTCGCATGTACTTAAAAATTATCAGTTATGAACTTTAATTACACTACCAAAATTGCATCCCGTAGAATAAAAGGAAACAGAATTATCAGTTCCGTACTTATGCAGATTCTGATTCTTGTGTTATTTACCGGTTCCATTTTCGCCCAAAATACCAAAAAAGGGGTGGAAAAAGACATCAACATTATTCTTGAATGTGTTAGTTACATCGGAAATGGCAACTATTTGGCTAAATTCGGATATGACAATCCCAATAACTTTGAGGTCATTGTAGCTGATACCAGTAGTCTGGTTGTCTACAACGAAGGTGAATTCATTGAAAAGGGAGTGAATTTCTTTGAACCAGGTCGCCATGAAAATGTATTTTCAAAACAGTTTACAGGCAAACAGAAAATAAGGTGGCACATGATCCTCCCCAACGGGAAGGAAGTAGAGGTTACGGCCAATGCCAATTCAAACCTCTGTTCAGGTTCCGGTGGAAATGGTGACATTCTCCCCTATTATCAGCCACCTGAAAACGGAAAGGATTATTCGCTCATTGGGCCGGAACTTACATCTTTGGCCGAAGTATATGAATATTCAGGGTTTGCTGAATCAAATCATATTTACCAGACCGACGGCACCAATGTGTTGATTGAATTTGTTGCACTTGAAGGACAGTATGATGCTGTACTGCAATTGTTGACAAATGATTATGGCTTCCAGCTTTCACATGGTGATCCGGATAACCTGAAAATCACAGGGTTAATACCTATCGAAAACCTGATACTGCTCAACGACCTGGTGGAATACGGGTCATTTGCACGTCCGTTATATCCTCCTGTTTCAAATAACAGCGGGCTGGCCCTCAACAATGGTGATTATTCCATGCGGACCAACCTCGTAAGGGAAGGCTTTAGTCTTTCTGGAGCTGGCGTAAAGGTAGGTGTGATATCCGACAGTTATAATACTCAGGGCGGAGCGGCCGCCGATGTAGTAAACGGCGACCTTCCCGGGGAAGGTAACATTGATGGGAACACCATACCCGTTGAAGTATTAAAGGATTACAGCCTTCCGTTTGGAACGCTGATGGATGAGGGAAGGGGAATGCTGCAAATAGTACATGATATTGCCCCAGGCGCATCTCTTGCTTTCAGAACAGGGTATCTCAGCCCGGGTGACTTTGCCGACGGAATTCAACAACTTGCTGACGCCGGCTCCGACATCATCGTAGATGACCTGAGCTATATTACTGAACCATTCTTTAAGGATGGTGTTGTTGCACAAGCTGTTGATGCAGTTGTGGACCAGGGTGTCGCCTATTTTTCAGCAGCCGGTAACTTCGGTAAAAAATCTTATGCATCTTATTTTACTGCAGCGAAAGGAAAGCTTCCCAAGAATGTAACGGGTGACATTCACAACTTTGGAAATGGTGACCTGTACCAGAATATCAGCCTGAAAAAGGGAGACTATATTGTGGTGCTTCAGTGGGAAGAAGCCGGGTCCGTCCAAAATGACCTGGACATCTTTCTCTCCGATGAAAACGGCAGTACGCTGTTTGGATTCAACCGGAATAACATCGGTGGTGAGGCAGTTGAAATATTACCCTTTACAGTAACCAGCGATTCTGCCAATACCAACTTCCTGATAGCCAGGGCCAGTGGTTCTGATAATGTCAGGTTTAAATATATTGTATACAGGGGGCAGATCAGCATCAATGAATATGAAACCGGCACCTCCACGATTGTTGGACAGGCTAACGCAGCAGGCGCCATCACTGTGGGAGCAGTAAAATACGACAACACACCCGCTTTTGGCGTTGAAGTGCCTACCATTGCTTCATTTTCTTCCATTGGAGGAACACCGGTTAACGGAGTGGTCAGGCCAAAACCTGAAATCACAGCGCCGAACGGTGTGAATACTACTGTTAAACTGAGCCCGTTTGATCTGGACGGAGACGGAAACTTCGAGTTTTACGGTACTTCAGCAGCAGCACCACATGCAGCTGCAATGGCCGCGCTGATCATTGAAGGTTACGGGAAATATGAAAATACACATCCGACACCACTACAGATCAAGCAATTGATGTGCTCCACCGCCATTGATATGGATGAACCCGGATTTGACCACATCTCAGGTCATGGTTTCATCCAGGCCGACAAAGCACTGGCAACTTTTGCAAATCCGGCTCCATCACTATCGGATCTGACCATTCCCGCTGACATTGTTCCCGGTGAAAATGCATTTACCGTTACGGCAACGGGAAGTTCCCTGAGCAGTACCACGGTACTTCTCATGAGAGGCGAAGAGATCCCAACTACCTTTGTCAGCGATTCAGAGTTAACCGCGGTGGTTCCAACCTTTATCGGGAATCCAACAATTCAGGCATATACCCCTCCAATTTCCAGTTCTGCCTTCGACGGTGGTACCTCCGATCCACTCTATTTCTTTGGAGAGGCCAAAAGGAGACTTACCATTGTTGCCAATGATACGGTTAAAAAATTCGGTGAAAAACTTCCGGACTTTACCTTTAACGTTTTGATTGACAGCATGCCTGCATCTCCCGATGATTTTTCAGATCAGGAGTATGAAAGGATTACCTCAGTGGCATTCCTGAGCGGGGCCAGTCAGACAAGCAATGTGGGGCAATATATCATCAGGCCTCTGTTCGATCCGTCGATTGGTTCATCCTCCGATGAGTCAGAACCTTACTATGAGGCCGATATAGCGCTTAGTGAACGTTTTAATATGGAATTTGGAGACGGTACACTGACCATCGAAAGGTTATCTCTGAAAATATCGCCTGCCGAATTACAGAAAAGTTACGGATCCACCATCAGCGCCGAAGATATAACATACAACTATCAAATCCTTGATGACTCCCTGGCTATGTCAGAAGCTGAAATGAGTGCGCTTCTTCAGGAAATAAACAGCAGTCATACAGAAGGACTTGCCAATGGAGTGGCCATTGTGAACGGTGTTGCCATCGTAAATGGTGTTGCCATGGTAAACGGTGTACCCTTGTTGAACGGTGTACCCATCCTAAACGGTGTTGCTATTGTGAATAGTGCGGGCGAAATTCAATTCATCGACCTGGAAGATGTGAACATGCTGACCAGCCTGAACGCTCTTCAAAATGGTGTGCCCCTCTTAAATGGAGTGCCTATATTAAATGGTGTACCCCTGGTTAATGGCGTTGAAGGAAATATTTCCGGCGAATCACTGTCGATCGCTGTAAACAATATGGACGAAGACGGTACTGTATACGATGAGAATGGGAACGTTATAGAAAACGGAGTGCCCATACTGAATGGCGTGGCCATCGTAAACGGAGTCGCTATTGTTAATGGTGTGCCCCTGGTTAATGGTGTGCCTCTGGTAAATGGTGTACCCATTCTGAACGGTGTACCATTACTTAACGGCGTACCTCTGTTGAATGGAGTACCCCTTGTTAACAGTAACAATATCAACGAAGACAGCAATGCTGAAACTGTGATGGTATATGACAGCCTGGATTTCGTTTACGAGGAGGGCCAGGATCTACCAGAATTCCAATCGATTGCAATGATAACAGGAACAACCACAGGAACACACTGGATCGTCCCGGGTACATTTATCTCTTCCAACTATAATATCTCTTATTCACCAGCACAACTGCTCATCGAAAAAGCACCGTTGTACGTTGACATCGATGATCAGGTAATCCTTGAAGGAGATGCGGTTCCCGAAAACTTCAGTTATACTGTTTCAGGCTTTGCAGCATCCGAATCATTTGACATGGACACTGTCCTGACTTTCACAGTGGATCCTGAATATACAGGGATGCCGGGTTTATACAGTATTACTGCAACAGGTGAACTTGCAAATTATTACCTTGAAGTGAACCCTGGAACACTGTATGTAAATCCGAACAGCAACAGTACCAAATCCATCAAGACGTTCCTGGTTTGTATTGAAGAGGTAAACGATCCCGAAACCGGATTCCGGTACCTGGCTCACTTTGAATATGAGAACAAAAATGCTGATGCCATCTTTATTCCTGTAGGAGAGAATAACCTGCTGATCGGAAATGACGGTGCCTTTGTGGCCATCGACCAGCCTGAGTTGTTTGCCCCCGGTATCGGCTCATTCGATGTTTTGTTTGACGGAACAAAGCTTATCTGGGAGGTTACCAGCATGGAAAAATCGATGAAATCATCTGTAGCATCCAATGCCAGTGCAGAATCTGCCCGCTGTTCTTCCAGTAAAAAGTCGTTGGGCAATGGATCGGGAAGTAACAGTGCAGGTACAGAGAATAATACCGATATCAGTGAACTGGTACATGGATTACTTTATCCGAACCCTGCCAGGGACCGAGTGACCCTGCAACTGAATGTTCAACCACTGGACGATGAAATATTGATTATCGACATGCGTGGACAGGTGCTCGATATTGTAAGCAATAATTCAGGTACAGGCGTCATTGAATTCGATGTATCCGGACTGAAACCTGGGTTGTACTTAATTAAGGTTGACTTTGAAGATTCATTTGAAATTTTCCAGCTGATGAAGCAATAAAGTCAACACAGACCAGAATTTAAAGAGGGGATTTAACAATTCCCTCTTTTTATTTGTTAAGAGGGAAGTTAAAATATTATGAGTAAAAAGGCATTCTTCATTATTTTTTCGCTTTTACTGCTCTGCACCTCTGTAATTGGTCAGGATACTAAAATCAGCGAACTGAAATCATCTGTCGAAATCATGGCGGATGACACAATCAAAGTGAATACGCTGCTGGAACTTAGTAAATCATTGTATGAGACCTCACAACAGGAAGCAATAGCATACAGTCTGCAGGCCAGGGAACTTGCGAGGCGCCTGGAATTTAAATATGGAGAGGCAACCGCCTTGAAATACCAGGGACTGGCAAATTTTTACCTGGGTGAATATGTTGAATCATACAGGGCATGGGAAGAGGCGCTGAACATATTTGAAAATATCGGTGACAAAGAGGGAGAAGCAAACATACTCAGCAACATCGGGGTTATCTATAACAACCAGGGTGACGACTCCAGGGCGCTTGAACTATACCTGAAAGCATTGGACCTGGCTAATGAGACCAATGATACGCTTCGTGAAATCAGCGTATTAAACAACATTGGACTGATCTATTCCAAAAAACCATCCACAGAACAACTGGCCCTGGAAAATTACCAAACTGCCCTTGAACTTAGTGAACTGTTTAATTTTCCACGGGGTATCGGCTCCACCTCCCTGAACATTGGTGAGATCTTCTTTAACAACGGCGATTACTCCTCGGCACTGGAATATTTCGAACGATCCATGTCGGCATTTAAACAGACCAATTCGTTGGATATCACAAGCACGTACATTTACATTGGTAAAATTTATGCGGCCAGGGAAGATTATGACATGGCCGTCCAGTACCAGGAAGAATCCCTGGAAATAGCGACCAATGCTGGTGCAAAAAGAGAGGTATTGCTCTCTGTCCTTGCCCTTGCCCAGACTTACTATGCCAAAGGAGATATGAACAACGCCATTGAGCTCAATATCAGGGCCAGGAAACTTGCGGATGAACTGGGTGCCAGGTATGAGAAAATGAGTGCACTACGTGCGCTTGCGGTTGCCTACGAATCGGGAAACGACTTCAGAAATGCCTTCCTGGCACAGGTACAGGCGTGGAATTTAAAGGATACCATATTCTCCGAAGCAAGTCAGGAACAGATCAATAAGCTCAGGGTACAGAATGAAATTGATAATTATCAGCAGGAAAACGAATTGCTCAAACGTGATATTGAACTCAGGGAAGTAAGAAATAAGCAGCAGCAGATCGTCATCCTGGTTTTTATCATTGGTTTCATCGTAACCATGGTATTTATTATCCTTCTGTTCAGAACCAACAAATTAAGACGAAGAGCCAACCATATCCTGGAAAAACAAAACATCCTGATTACAGGGCAGAAGAAGGAAATTACTGACAGTATCCGTTATGCCAGCCGAATTCAGAATGCGGTATTAACACCGGTTGAGGACCTGTCGCAATTTCTGCCGGAGCACTTTATCCTTTACAGGCCACGAGATATTGTCAGCGGCGATTTTTACTGGATTACAAAGATCAATAACAGGATCATGTGTGTGATTGCAGATTGCACGGGACATGGAGTGCCAGGAGCATTTATGAGCATGCTGGGGGTCACCTTCCTTAACGAAATAATCAGCCGGAACCCGGATATCCAGGCAAATGATATGCTGAACGAATTAAGGAGCCATGTAATCACATCCCTTCATCAAACTGCCGGACAGGGTGGAACACAGGATGGGATGGACCTGGCGACAATTATTATCGACCAGCCCAATTCTGAATTACAGTATGCCGGAGCCAACAATCCGTTGATCCTTATCAGAAATAATGAACTGAAAGAATACAAGCCCGACAAAATGCCCATCGGAATTCACGAAAATGCGAATAAGCCATTTACAAATCACAAAATCAAATATAGTGCAGGAGATGTTTTGTATACCTTTTCCGATGGTTTCCCCGATCAGTTTGGGGGACCATCCGGTAAAAAATTCATGATCAGGAATTTCAAGGAGCAGCTTTCAAGAATTCATAAAAAACCAATGGGTCAGCAACTAATCATGCTGGAAAAGGTATTGGATGACTGGATGGAAGGGGTAAGCCAGATCGATGATATTCTTGTCATGGGAATACGACTGTAACACAATCCTTTTCGCAATAACAACCAACAATCCTCCCTATTCAAATCTTTTCCCTAATTTTGCGCTGGATAATTACGTGACTGGTTTCATGTGGAAACAGCCGCTGCCAGGCTTCCTTTGATATCATAAACCGGAAATAATATACAGTACATAATAAGCCTGGCAACAAATCGCCCCGACATAGCCCATAATAAACAGCTATTTTTTTATGTCTAAAAAGAAACTATATATTGAAACCTACGGTTGCCAAATGAATGTAGTAGACTCCGAAGTTGTGGTGGCCATTCTCCAGAAGCAGGATTACGACCTGACCGAAGATATGGCGGAGGCCGACCTGGTACTTGTGAACACATGCTCCATTCGTGACAATGCTGAACAAAAGGTATTTCAGCGTATCAAAGAATTCGGAAGACAAAAAAAGAAAAACGAAAATCTGGTGGTTGGAGTCATTGGTTGTATGGCCGAACGGCTGAAGGAGAAACTACTGGAAGAGGACAGGTGGGTGGATCTGGTGGTTGGGCCCGATGCATACCGCGAACTTCCGGGATTACTTGAAGAGGTGGAAAGTGGTCAGAAGGGCATCAATACCCTGCTTTCCCTGGAGGAAACCTATGCCGATCTGAGTCCGGTGAGGCTGGATCAAAACCATGTTTCTGCGTTCGTGGCAATCATGCGCGGATGCGACAATTTTTGTTCCTATTGCGTAGTACCATTCACACGGGGAAGAGAACGAAGCCGGGATCCTTATACTATTGAAAATGAGGTTCGTGAACTGTTTGAAAAAGGATACCGTGAGGTAACACTGCTGGGACAAAATGTTAATTCATACAAATGGAAAACGGAAGAATCTGAAGTAACTGTCACTTTTGAAGCATTGCTGGAACGTATCGCGAATATTACACCTGAACTTCGCGTACGGTTTGCCACATCCCATCCAAAGGATATATCTGACGGGCTCCTTCAAACCATGGCAAAATTTCCAAACCTGTGCAGAAGCATTCATCTTCCGGTACAGTCGGGCAGTACAGCGGTTCTGAAGAGAATGAAACGGGGATACACGCGGGAGGACTACATGAACCGGGTTGAAGCAATCAGAAAATACCTTCCTGAAGCAACCATCTCCACTGATATAATCGCAGGATTCTGCGGCGAAACAGAAGAGGAACACAAAGAAACACTCAGTCTGATGAAATGGACAGGATTCGACTTTGCTTATATGTTTAAATACAGTGAAAGACCAGATACCCTGGCAGCGAAAAAATATAAAGATGATGTGCCCGGGGATGTGAAGTCAAAAAGGCTGAATGAGATCATCTCGCTGCAAGGTGCACTTTCCCTGGATAGTAAAAAGAGAGATATTGGTAAGACCTTTGAAGTCCTGGTGGAAGGGACCTCCAAAAAATCGCAGAAGGATCTTTTCGGAAGGACCAGTCAGAATAAAGTGGTGGTGTTTCCCGGGAATGGTTATGGCCCGGGCGATTATCTGGAGGTAAAGGTTAACAGGTGTACATCTGCAACCCTGGTAGGGGAGGCGATTCGTAAATGACAATTAACATGAACTATTAAACCATGAGTGATCAGATCAATGACTTCCGGACGTACCGGGAAAAAATGAACAAGAGGCTGCTATCGGCCAACAACAAAGTGATCAAACGAATCTTCAACCTGGACACCAATACTTACACGGACGGGGCATTATCTGCTAAAGTGAAGGAGATGCTGGGACTGGCCACATCCATGGTGCTCCGTTGCGACGATTGTATTAAATATCACCTGGAAAAGTGTATGGAACAAGGCGTGAACAAAGCAGAGATCATGGAAATATTTGCAGTGGCAAACCTGGTTGGCGGAACCATAGTCATTCCACATACCAGAAGAGCTTTGGAGTACTGGGAAGCGCTTGAAAACGAGACCCTGAAGCGCTGAATCTATTCATCCAGTTCCATCACAATTTTTTCCTTCACATCCAGCACGGGGATAATATTGAGCGACCCTTGCAAACCCATAAGCTCAATCAGCTCAGAAACCTCCCCGGTAATATTACAAATCTGAAACGTACATCCCCTGGCCCTGGATAGTTCAGTAACCCTCTCAAGCACATTGAATCCGGCTGTATCAATAAAACGAATCCCCTGCAAATTAAAGATCACGTGTCTACCGGGTTGACTTACCAGGTTATTAAGTTGTTGACTGATCAATTCTGAAAACAACGTATTCAGTTTGTTAACCTGGAAAAGTGAGACAAGGTATTTTTCTTCCTCCTTCGCAACTTTTAACATAATTTTTACCTGTTTTAATTTACCCTGGGTACGAAAATAGCGATAGTTTGGCTTCAATAAATTTCATTCTCCCATAATTATCCACATATTTGGATAGTTGTTCACAATCTCCGTGTAGCACTGATTTTCATTGGTATGGGGTGGATTAATTTTTATTTCCCGGCCAGAAAATAAAAGTGCAGTGCAACCTGATCATTTGATGGAAACCTGTTACGGATCACTTCTTACTTTCAGGCTTTTTCAGCGTAAGATGCAATTCATCCAGTTGATCCTGTGAAATGGTACTGGGTGTATCGATCATCACATCCCTGCCTGCATTGTTTTTCGGAAATGCAATGGTATCACGAATAGAATCAAGTTCTGCAAACAGCGCCACCCAGCGGTCAAATCCAAATGCGATCCCACCATGGGGAGGAGCCCCATAACGAAATGCACCCATGAGAAAACCAAACTGTTTGGCAGCCTCTTCCCTTGTAAATCCAAGGTTATCGAACATCTGCTGTTGCAACCCTTCGTTATGGATCCTGATGGAACCCCCACCAATCTCCACTCCATTGATAACCAGGTCGTATGCGATGGCCCGCACCTTGCCGGGATCACTCTTGAACAGTTCCAGGTCCTCTTCATAGGGACTGGTAAACGGGTGGTGCATGGCATGGTAACGTGCTGTCTCCTCATCCCATTCCAGGAGCGGAAAATCCACCACCCACAATGGTTTAAACGTTTTCTGCTCCATCAGTTTCAGCCTCCGGCCCATCTCCAGCCGTAATTCACTCAACGCCTTTCGTGTAATCTCCGTATCACCGGCAAGCACGAGCAACAGATCGCCCGGCCTGGCACCCATGGCATCGGCCCATTTCTGCAGCTCTTCGAAAGAATAGAATTTATCGACCGACGATTTGAATGATCCGGCTTCATTGTATTTCACATAGACCAGACCTTTAGCGCCCATCTGTGGTTTTTTAACAAAATCTGTCAATTCATCCAACTGTTTCCTGGAATATTCGGCACAACCTTCTACGCATATTCCACTTACATATGCTGCACTGTCAAACACATTGAATCCTTTTCCGGTCGCTATCTCCTTAAGGTCCACCAGTTCCATTCCAAACCGTGTGTCGGGCTTGTCGTTACCGAATCGTCTCAATGCTTCAGTGTATGCCATTTTCGGATATTTCTCCTTGATCTCCACCCCCTTGATCGATTTGAACAGGTGGTTGGCCAACCCCTCGAAAGCATCCAGCACATCATCGCGATCCACAAAAGACATTTCACAGTCTATCTGTGTAAATTCCGGCTGCCTGTCGGCCCGTAAATCTTCATCCCTGAAACATTTTACAATCTGGAAATACCGGTCGAAACCCGCCACCATCAAAAGTTGTTTAAAGGTCTGGGGTGATTGAGGAAGTGCATAAAATTGTCCTGCATTCATCCTGGAAGGAACCACAAAGTCACGTGCCCCTTCCGGTGTTGATTTGATCAGTACCGGGGTTTCCACTTCCAGAAAATTTTCATTACTCAGGTAATTCCTGATCTCAATGGCCATGCGATGCCTCAGTTCAAGATTTTTCCGGACCTCCACCCTGCGCAGGTCCAGGTACCGGTACTTCATCCGGAGCTCATCACCGCCATCGGTCTCTTTTTCAATGGTAAAGGGAGGTACCTCGGATGAATTGAGTATGCTGAAACTTTCCACAAGTATCTCAATTTCACCTGTGGCTATTTTTGAATTTTTATTGCTTCTTACTGCTACCACACCTTCTGTACTGATGACATATTCCCGGCCAAGTTTTCTTGCGGAGCGACATAGTTCTGCATTGGTCTCCATGTTGAATACCAGTTGTGTAATGCCATAACGATCACGGAGATCCACGAAGGTCATTCCACCCAGATCACGCGATTTTTGAACCCAACCGCTTAACTTTACCTTTGCATCAACGTGTGTTATATTCAGTTCCCCACAGGTGTGTGTTCTGTACATTTTTTAATGAATTAATTTTGTCAATCAGTTAAATTACTATTTTGCGAAAATATAAAGAATTATTGAGGTACTATGACATATCCCATCTTCACTGACGAATATTTTATGAACGAGGCTCTTAAAGAGGCACAAAAAGCCTTTGAGGCCGATGAAGTGCCGGTTGGTGCCATCGTTGTTTCCAACCAGCGAATCATTGCCAGGGGATATAATATGACCGAACAGTTAAAAGATGTCACGGCGCATGCTGAAATGATAGCACTTACCAGTGCTGCCAACTTCCTGGGGTCGAAATACCTTACAGATTGCACCTTGTTTGTTACACTGGAACCATGCCTCATGTGTGCCTCTGCGCTGAAATGGGCGCAACTTGGCCGTCTTGTATTTGGAGCATCCGATGACAAAGCGGGGTACCATCTCATCGAACAGCCGGTCCTGCATCCGAAAACTGAGATCAAATTTGGAATCCTTGAAAACGAGTGTGGCTCAATTATGAAACAATTCTTCAGGGTTAAACGCGATAAGTAATATGGGAACATCAGACAGCATTATTATCCGGAATTTCACTTCCCCCTTCGGGGAGATGATCCTTGGATCATTTGGCGAAATGCTCTGCCTGTGCGATTGGAAATACAGGAAAATGAGGAAAGAGGTCGATACCAGGGTCTTGCTACACCTGGATTCTGAATTTCTGGCAGGCGATTCCCCGGTCATTAACAATACAATTGACCAGTTATCCGAATATTTTGAAGGCAGAAGGGAATCGTTTGATATTCCCTTGTTGCTCGCGGGAAGCGAATTCCAAAAACAGGTCTGGGAGAAGATCAGGGAGATACCTTATGGAGAAACGCGAAGCTATGCTGAACTTACCCGGACTCTGGGAAATGAAGGCGCCATACGTGCCGTTGCCTCAGCCAATGGTGCCAATGCAACAGCAATCATTATTCCCTGTCACCGTGTCATTGGAAGCAATGGTGAATTAACCGGGTATGCCGGCGGACTGGAGGCCAAAAAAAGATTGCTGAAACTGGAAGCAAAGGGGAAGGGTGTTGAACAACTGGAGTTGTTTTAGTGAGGGTGTACCCTGGGCAATATTTCATAATCTTATGAGCCTTCGGGTAGCTCCTCCACCACGAAACCATTGTTTTTCAAATCATTCCAGAAACCGGGATAGGACTTTGTGACAACCATCGGATCACGAATAATAATACTTCCATTTACAAGTGCTACGGGGACAAATGCCATGGCCATCCGGTGATCGTGGTAGGTATCGATTACAGGTTCTCGTTCAGGAGTGCATCTCTTTTTGTTCCATGAGAGAAATGTCCCCCGCTCGTCCGATTCCAGTATATAACCCAGCTTCTTCATTTCTGTTTGAAGGGCCAATATCCTGTCTGTCTCCTTAATTTTAAGTGTTTGGGTTCCTGTAAACCTGAATGGAACAGCGGCCATACACAAAGCCACTGCCATAGTTTGTACAATGTCGGGAGAATCTGCAAAATTGAATTTAAACTGTCCCGGATGAATATTGGCCAGCTTGGAAATGGTAAGGGTCTGCCCGTTGAATTCACTGATCAGACCAAGTCCGTGAAATATATTTACCAGCACACTATCCCCCTGCAGGCTGATATTATTCAGATAGGACAGCTGCAGGCGGCCATGATCTTCCAGTAGTCCCATGGCATACCAGTAGGATGCCGCACTCCAGTCGGATTCCACCCTGATTTTTGTGATGGTGTATTCTCCTGGTGCAACTGTGATGGTATTTCCCTGCCAGTTGGTGGTTGCCCCGCATTCCGACATCAGTCCCAGGGTCATTTTTATATAAGATGCTGAAACGATCTCCCCTACCAGTTTTAGTACAAGACCATTCTTCATAACCGGGGCAATCATCAGAAGGGCGCTGATGAACTGACTGCTTATGTCTCCGCTTATCCTGATCTCCCCTCCCTGCAAAGTCCTTCCTTTGATTTTTAAGGGTGGATATCCTTCCTTATCCCCGTAAATGATATTGGCGCCCAACCACCTGAGCGCATCAACAAGCGGACCGATTGGGCGTTCTTTCATCCTGTCTGAGCCGGTGATGGTTACTTGCTCATTACGACCACTGTAATAAGCCGTCAGAAACCGCATGGACGTTCCGGCGTGCCCCACATCCCTGGTTTTGTTTCCGGATTGTAATGCATCAATCATTACCCTGGTATCATCGCTGTCCGATAGGTTCTCTATCTCTCCCACATTTCCTGCCAGGGCATCTATGATCAACAACCTGTTGGAGATACTTTTGGAAGCAGGAAGATTCACATGGGCATTTAATACAGTGTCTGGCCTGGTAACCTTAATTTTCATTGGAAACAACTATGTTTAACTTTTGTGCAAATAATATTGATCACCTAATAAAATGGCAATTCCCATATCGGTGCCAGTAAGATACCATCCCGCCTGAGACCCGAAATTATCATATTACCGGCCATTCATGACCACCTGATTTCAAACCATAAAAGTAGCAAAAAAGGTCAAATTAATGTTTTAAAACTTATTTAGCGTCTGATAAGAAGGTGCTAAATTGCATCCCAAATTAAACGAGCATCCGGAATGTTAGATTTCTCCGATACAAAAACAGCCTTTGCCATAAAGTCAGACAGGGACATCCGGCGGGCATATTTCATGTATAAAATAATATCCTATCCCTGGCTGGTAAAAATTGCCAACCCATTGCTGAAGGTTGCCTCTGCCATTCGGCTGCCCATAAACTGGATCGTCAAGCCAACCGTGTATGCGCAATTTTGCGGAGGAGAGACCATCGAGGACTGTACACCTGTAATTGAAAGGATCAAAAAAGGAAATGTACATGCCATTCTTGATTATTCCGTGGAAGGAAGTGAGGAGGAAAAAGCGATCAATGAAGCGTTGGAAGAGACGCTTCGGGTAATCGATTATGCATCAACCAACGACAACATACCCTTTACCGTATTTAAACCGACAGCATTTGCAAAAAGCAAAGCACTTGAAATTCTGAGTACTTCCCAGAACCCGGATGATGAGAGCCTGCGCGAAGGAGAAAAATTCAGGAACCGGGTGGAGCAGCTCTGCAAAAAAGCTTACGGTTATGACATACCCATCATGATCGATGCTGAAGATTCCTGGTACCAGGAGTTCATCGATAAGGTTGTGTTGGAGATGATGTCCAGGTACAACAAAAAAAGACCGATTGTTTTCAATACCTACCAAATGTACCGCAAAGACAGGCTCTCAAGGTTAAAGCAGGATCATCACCAGGCCAGGAAAGAGAAATTCTACCTGGGCGCTAAATTTGTACGGGGTGCCTATATGGAGAAAGAAAGAGAGCGGGCGGAATTGATGGGCTATGAAGATCCTATCCAGCCCGATAAAGCGGCCACGGACCGCGACTATAACCTTGCACTGAAATATACACTGGAGAACCTGGAAGATACAGCTGTGTTTAACGGGACCCACAATGAAGAGAGCAGTCGATTCATGGCGGAATTGATGGACGAACTGAAGATCCCGAGAGATGATCATCGATGTTGGTTTTCGCAATTGTACGGAATGAGTGACCACATCAGTTTCAACCTGGCCGCCGAAGGGTACAATGTGGCCAAGTATGTCCCTTACGGACCGGTCAGATTTGTGCTTCCCTACCTGATGAGAAGAGCCGAAGAGAACACATCCGTAAAGGGTCAGACCAGTCGTGAACTGATGTTGCTGAAGAAGGAAAGAAACCGAAGAAAGCGGTAGAAATTTCTTACATTTGTCTGAATAACCCACTCAGACATGAAAATTGATAATCAACGGAATATATACCGCATCTGGTTGCGGAAACTGGTATTTACCATCATCTTTACCGCTTCCATCGTAGCCGTGATATTCCTGAACATATTTGAACAACCTGATTCCCCGATCACAAAATACCACCTGATCATTGCCATCTCAGCAGTTTTTATAGTGATGAGTATCATCGGGGTTCTTCGTAATCCCTATTATTTCTACTTCGACGACACCAATGATGTTTTGATTTTTCGGTATTATCCTGCCGGCATTTTCAACAGCAGGAAGAATTCGGTTCAGATACCCAAAGAGCATTTTGTCAGATTCGAAATTACAAAGTACTTTCTGAGGACCGAGGAGAAGCTTATTTTATATCAGCATTACAGGAACAAAATTGCGAAATATCCTCCCATCTGTCTTTCGGCTGTGGATAAAACAGACAGGGAAAAACTGAAGAACACGCTGCAACGTTACAGCCGGAAAGTTTAAAAATTTACCGTTTAACCTCCGATATTTTCCATGTTCATCACATTAATAATGTACCTGGGTGTGGAGGGTATGCGACACGGTAAAGTCGCGGACATGAATGCGTGAGGTTGAACATGGATACTGCATCCGGTAATTTCTTAAACGCCAGTTAATTGAAGATGAACAATGATCCACGGTTGTACCAGATGGCCTTGACCCTGATCCCGAAGATCGGAGCGATTACAGCCAGGAAACTGATCGCCTATGTGGGCTCCCCGGAGGGTGTATTCAGTGAACGTCCTGCCAGCCTGCGAAAAATTCCTGGTATTGGAGAATACCTGGCCGGCCAGGTAACCACGAAGAATTATATTGCAGAAGCCGAGGCTGAACTTGAAAACATGCAGAAGTTCAAAATCGCATCGGTCTATTACCGGGATGCAGGGTATCCCTGGCGACTGAAAAACTGTGACGATGGTCCTCTTCTGCTATTCTACCGCGGCATCCCCGATTTTAACAGGGTGAAGTTCCTCAGTGTAGTGGGTACACGAAACGCAACCTCTTACGGACGGGAGGTTTGCGGAAACATTATTGCAGAACTGGCAGCAAAGTATCCTGAACTGGTCATTGTAAGCGGACTTGCTTACGGGATCGATATTTCTGCCCACCGTATGGCATTGGAATATGGGCTGGACACCTTTGCCGTTCTGGCCCATGGATTAAATACCATTTACCCTGCCAGCCATACGGATGCTGCCATACGGATCATGAACCAGGGAGCCCTGTTGTCCGATTTTCATTCAACCGTTAAACCTGAAAGAAATAACTTCCTGCGCCGTAACAGAATTATTGCCGGACTGTCGGAAGCCACGGTCGTCATTGAATCGGGTAACAAGGGAGGTGCCCTGATCACGGCCGAAATTGCATCTTCATACAATCGCGAAGTATTTGCGGTCCCGGGCAGAACCACCGACACCAATTCCACCGGTTGCAACCGGCTCATCCAGGATAATGTGGCTGCCCTGGTGGAAAAAGGGTCCGACATCGAGAAATTACTGGGTTGGGAAACAAGCGCCGAACCTGTCGAACCACAAAATATTATAACCACACCCCTCTCAAAAGAGGAAACCCTGATCCTGAATGCCCTTTCCGAAGATCCCGGCCTGGGACAGGAGATCCTTGGATTACGCACCGGGATACCGCTCCCAAAACTTGCAGGTACCCTGCTGCTAATGGAACTTCGTAACTGGATCGTAGTGATGCCGGGAAATTTGTACAGGTGTGCCGTTAAGTGGGAGCGTAAAATTTAAAACAGCCAATTTGTAATTCTACTTTCATAGATATTATCAAATAAGTACATTTGTCGCTCCTTTCATTAAAGATATTCATAAATTTGTCACGAAACTGTAAAATTTAAAATTAAATGGATCTAATTATTGAACAATTCATGGCCCGTATCAGGGCAAAAAATCCAGCAGAACCCGAATTTCACCAGGCCGTACAGGAGGTAGCTGAATCTTTGATTCCTTTTATCGAGGAAAATCCAATTTACAAACATTCCAGGGTGCTTGAACGAATTGCCGAACCGGAGCGGGTGATTATCTTCAGGGTTCCCTGGATCAATGACAAAGGAGAGGTGGAGATTAACCGCGGATACCGGATTGAGATGAATTCAGCCATCGGTCCGTACAAGGGCGGTTTGCGTTTTCACCCCACTGTCAATCTTGGAATTCTCAAATTCCTGGCATTCGAACAGGTCTTTAAAAATAGTCTGACTACCCTGCCCATGGGCGGAGGCAAAGGGGGATCAGATTTTGATCCCAAAGGTAAATCAGACAACGAAGTGATGCATTTCTGCCAGAGCTTCATGACAGAATTAAACCGGCATATTGGACCGAATACTGATGTTCCGGCCGGTGATATTGGGGTGGGTGGACGTGAGATCGGTTACCTTTTTGGCCAGTACAAGCGTATTAAAAATGAATTCACCGGTGTACTTACAGGCAAGGGACTTGAATGGGGAGGCAGCCTGATCAGGCCGGAAGCGACAGGTTTTGGCGCTGTTTATTTTGCCCAGGAGATGCTTGCTACCAAGGACGACTCATTGAAAGGAAAAGTCTGTTCCGTTTCCGGTTCAGGGAATGTGGCGCAATACACCACCCAAAAGGCAACTGAACTGGGTGCTAAAGTAGTTACACTTTCTGATTCAGGTGGTTTCATCCACGATCCGGAAGGCATAGATGAAGAGAAACTGGCCTGGGTCATGGAACTTAAAAATATCCGGCGTGGTAGGATCAGCGAATATGCTGAGAAATTTTCGTGTGAATACCATGAAGGCAAACGTCCATGGATCATTTCTTGCGATGTGGCCTTCCCTTCAGCAACTGAAAACGAGGTTCACAAGGTGGATGCTGAGACCCTGGTTAAAAATAACTGCAGAGTGATCAGCGAAGGAGCCAACATGCCATCAACACCCGAAGCCATTGAGATATACCAGCAAAACAAACTGTTGTATGGCCCGGGTAAAGCAGCAAATGCAGGGGGTGTTGCCGTATCCGGACTGGAAATGACACAAAACTCCATGCGGCTGCCCTGGAGTCGGGAAGAGGTAGACGAGCGGCTGCATACCATCATGAAAAACATCCATGCAACCTGTGTGAAATATGGAAGTGAAGGGGAATAT
This sequence comes from Bacteroidales bacterium, assembly GCA_040880545.1. Lineage (GTDB taxonomy): Bacteria > Bacteroidota > Bacteroidia > Bacteroidales > M55B112. The sequence continues at coordinate 78,859 of JBBDIE010000151.1, forward strand.
ATCGATTATGTTAAAGGTGCCAATATTGGCGGCTTCGTAAAAGTGGCCAATGCCATGCTCGCCCAGGGGGTGGTTTAGCAGAATTTTATCATACAACCAGAAAGCTGCCTGAAAGATATTTTTCAGACAGCTTTTTGTTTAAGAACGGCTTTCCGTGTGCGCACACGGAACCTTATTTGGATACCCGGACCATGTTGTACAAAGGCTGAAATGCTGTATAGCCTGTTTTTTACCCATAAAAGATTAATTAAGTTTGCACAAGTATGGAATATGAATTCATTGATACGCATGCACACCTTTATTTAAAGGCCTTTAAGAATGATCTTGAAGCGGTGATGGCGCGTGCTTCGGCCAATGGGGTAACACGCATTTTCCTGCCCAATCTCGACAGCGCGTCCATAGACGAGATGCACAAAATATGCAGTCAGTACGAAGGAATCTGCTTTCCGATGATGGGGCTTCACCCCACTTCAGTAAAGGAGAATTACCAGGATGAACTTGCGATTATCCGGGAAAAAACGGATAACAACAGGTACATCGCCATTGGTGAGATCGGTATTGACCTATACTGGGACAAGACCTACCTTGAACAACAGCGGGACGCGTTCCGGACCCAACTCAGGTGGGCCAAACAACAAAGTCTTCCGGTGGTCATCCACGCAAGGGATTCTTTCGAGGAGATCTTTGAAATCATGGATCAGGAACACGCCCCGGGGTTAACCGGTGTATTCCACAGCTTTACTGGAAATATGGATCAACTCAGAAAGATTCTGGCTTACGGATTCTATGTGGGCATTAACGGGATCGTAACGTTCAAAAATGCAGGTCTGGAGGAGGTTGTTAAAGAGATACCGGAAGACCGGCTGCTCATAGAGACTGATGCCCCCTATCTGGCACCTGTTCCTTACCGGGGGAAGCGGAATGAAAGTTCTTATGTAACGGAAGTGGCCGGGAAAATTGCGCAAATTATTGATAGAAATATCGCCGGGGTGGCATCCCTTACAACAAAAAATGCACTGAATCTTTTTAAGAAAGCGGTTACTGAATGAAAGACCAGAAAGGGATATTGCTGATTTATACCGGAGGTACCATCGGAATGGAAAAGAAACCGGGAAACGGAGCCCTGGTACCTTTTGATTTTTCCAATATTCTGGAAAAAATCCCCGAACTGCAACGTTTCAGTTTTGAAATTGATACCATACAGTTTAAATCTCCCGTGGACTCATCGGATATTCACCCTGGATTCTGGATCGAGATTGCCGATATTATTGAAGAAAATTACAACAAATACCTCGGTTTTGTAATTCTCCACGGCACAGACACCATGGCATATTCTGCATCTGCCCTGAGCTTCATGCTTGAAAACCTTGCAAAACCGGTCATTTTTACCGGAGCCCAACTACCCATAGGGACCCTGAGAACCGATGGAAAGGAGAACCTGATCACCGCCATTGAAATTGCCGCCTCCCTGGAAAACGAAAGGCCGGTTGTACCTGAGGTATGTATATATTTTGAGAGTAAACTTTACCGGGGAAACCGGACAACCAAAGTAAATGCAGAACATTTCAACGCTTTCCAGTCGGCCAACTACCCATACCTGGCAAAAGCCGGTGTGAACCTTGTCTTTAACCGCGAATTCATTCGTTACCCTGAAAAGATTGAACCACTTGTGGTCCACAGGAAATTTTCAGATCAACTTACCATCATCAAACTTTTTCCAGGTATCAACAGGAAATATATGGATTCGATCTTTCAAATTGAAAACCTGCGGGCAGTGATCCTGGAAACCTATGGTTCGGGGAATGCTCCATCGGAAGAGTGGTTCATTAAACGCATAAAGGAAGCTGTGAACAGGGGAATTATCCTGTTGGATGTTACCCAATGCAGCCGGGGTAGTGTTGAATTAGGTATGTATCATACCAGTGTGGCACTACTCGAGGCAGGAGTTGTTAGCGGCTATGACATTACTACTGAAGCCGCTACAACAAAATTGATGATCTTGCTGGCACAAAACCTGGAAACCGCAGAGATTAAAATACTTTTAAATAAATCACTCAAAGGAGAAATTACCCTCCACTAAATGAAAATTTATAATTTTTTTGTATTTTGCGCCGCGATTCTCTTTACAATTCAGTAATTTAGCGATTTGTGCGTTCTTTGCATATAAATTACCCTTTCAGGGATGTAATTTTTTGATTTTGGAGAGGTGCAGGAGTGGTTGAACTGGCTCGCCTGGAAAGCGGGTGTACCTCAAAAGGGTACCGAGGGTTCGAATCCCTCTCTCTCCGCAATTATATATTGCGAGAAAGGGTAACGAGGGTTCGAAC
>JBBDIE010000151.1:81285-84649 GCA_040880545.1 Bacteroidales bacterium
ATCCCTCTCTCTCCGCAATTATATATTGCGAGAAAGGGTAACGAGGGTTCGAACCGAGCACCACAAGTGCGAGCTCACGAGAACTGACCAAAGGGAAGTTCGAGTAATCCCTCTCTCTCCGCAATTATATATTGCGAGAAAGGGTAACGAGGGTTCGAACCAAGCACCACAAGTGTGAGCTCACGAGAACTGACCAAAGGGAAGTTCGAGTAATCCCTCTCTCTAAGCAATTAATTATTGCGGAAAGGGTGAAAATAAAAGATCGAAGTGGGAGTCAGAATAGTTTATAAATGAAATATCGGATAATTTAAAACGTTTAATAATTTTAAGAAGTTTAACAAACATTAACAACAATGAAAAAACTATTTACATTAATAGCAGTTTTCGGGATGCTTACAATGGGAGCATCTGTATTTGCCCAGGAAGCCCCAGCGACTGAAACGTCTGCTGCTGATGATACCGCACAGGTTGTTGAAGAAACGACCCCGGCCAGTGTTCCTGAAAGTGCTGCTGCTCCTGAGGAGAAAGAACAAGGTGGATTGGGTGTGTTACATACAAGTTTAAAAACCAAATTTATTGAAGGTGGTGCCGGATTTATGGGTGCTGTATTAATGACCCTTATTTTCGGTCTTGCACTAGCGTTCGAGCGTATTATTTACCTGAGTCTTGCATCAACAAACACCGAAAAACTATTGATTGCAGTTGAAGATGCACTTGCAGAAGGTGGCGTTGAGGCGGCAAAGGATGTTTGCCGTGAATCACGCGGACCTGTGGCAAGTATATTTTACCAGGGGCTCGACAGGGCCGATCAGGGAATCGATGTGGTTGAAAAATCAGTTATATCCTATGGTAGTGTTCAGATGGGACTTCTGGAGAAGAACCTGTCATGGATCTCCTTATTTATTTCAGTTGCGCCAATGCTTGGTTTCATGGGTACAGTAATTGGTATGATTCAGGCATTCGACAAGATCCAGGAACAGGGAGACGTATCTCCCACCGTTGTGGCTGGTGGTATCAAGGTTGCGTTGATCACAACTGTAACTGGTCTTATTGTTGCAATCATTCTCCAGTTCTTCTACAACTATCTCATTTCCAAGGTGGATTCTATCGTGAACCGTATGGAAGATGCTTCCATTTCACTGGTGGACATGTTGGTAAAGCACAATCTTAAAAAATAAAACAACAGACTATGCCTCATTCTAAATTATCATCAATCGCATTATATGTGGTTGCAGCAATCTCGCTGATAGTCATACTGTTTTTCTATATAAGTCCAAAAACAGTCGACATCAACGAACTTGATGCACGCGTGCAACAGCTTCAGACTGAAGGGGTATTGGCTGAGCAGCCTGAGATGGAGACGCCTGCCGAACCGGATAGCCTGGAAGCTGAAAACCTCGAAACGTCTGAGGAGGGAACTGAAGAAGTTGCCGAAGAAGATTCAGCAGCCATGGAAGCAGCTCAGGAACCACAGGGACCAATCGTTGTGGTGGCACCGGAAGATGTGGATCTTAGAGACCATCTGAGTAACTGGGAGTTAATGGTGTATAAACGTACAGATTATGCACTGCGATGGGCCTATATTTTACTGGCCATTGCAGCTATTGCAGCTATACTGTTCCCATTAATCACTATCGTAACCGATGTAAAAGCAATTTTGAGACTGCTGGCGGTGCTGGCAACAGCTGCAGTATTGATTATACTCTCCTATTTTGCTTTTGCGTCAGATACACCCATCAGCATCATTGGATATACCGGTACTGATAACAGTGACCCGACAACCCTGAAATGGATCGGAACAGGATTGTTTACCACGTATATTGTATTTGGTATAGCGCTGGTTTCGATACTCTATTTTGAAGTTGCTAACTTATTCAAATAATATAACGGGGTACCCCGTTATATTAATACACGGGGGAACCCATTAAATTGGAACCCAATGGCAAAAAGAGAATTACAAGAGATTAATGCGGGATCAATGGCAGACATTGCTTTCCTGCTGCTGATCTTCTTCCTGGTTGCCACTACTATGAATGTTGATACCGGACTAACACGGTTATTGCCTCCTATTCCGGAGGATGACCAGGAAATGGAGGTCAAGGTAAAACAGAGAAATGTCTTAGTAGTACTTATAAACAGGAATGACCAGTTAATGGTTAAAGGTGAATTTGGTACAAGGGTGGATCAGTTGAAGAATATTACCATGGAGTTTTTCCAGAACCGTGCCAACGATCCCAATCTACCTGAAAAGAGAAATGTTGAAATTCAATTCCCTCCAGGGTCATCACCGCTGCTGCCAGAAGATGGAATGTGGAGAGGGATGGTCTCTCAGGGCGTTATTTCACTTCAGAACGACAGGTCCACTACCTACAAGACTTACCTGAGGGTACAGAACGAATTGGTAGCAGCTGTGAACCAGCTGAGACAGGATTTCTGCAAACTCTATTTTGATAAGGACTTTGATGACCTGAATATGAACAACCCGGTGGAAAAGGAGATATCTGAAGCAATACGGAAAGTATATAAGATGAATATCTCTGAAGCAGAACCTAAAAATATAGGAGGGCTCAGATAATGTCGAAATTTAAACGTAAAAAGGGACAGGGTGCTACGAAGATCAATACATCTTCCCTTCCTGATATTATCTTCATGCTACTATTCTTCTTCATGGTTTCAACTACCATGAGAGAGACTGAAGTACAGGTGCAGATTAAACCCACTTCTGTATCAGAAGTGAAAAAACTGGAGCAGAAGAAACTGGTGAGCTATATTTATATCGGAAGGCCAAACAGGCATCTGGAAGGGTTATACGGCTCTGAACCAATGATCCAGTTGAATGATAAACTGGTGAATGAGGAGGGTATCCCCACAGAAGCAGTACAGGATTTCGTTCTTTTCGAAAGGGAAAAACTGGCCGAGATTGATAAACCAAAAATGGTGATGTCTTTACGAATTGATCAGGATATTCCCATGGGAAAAGTTGATGATGTAAAACAGGCCCTAAGGCGAGCTAAAGCATTGATCATCAACTATTCAGCGAACAAGGATTACAATGAGCAGGGCCGTTGAACCGGTTTTTGAAAGCTATTAATGTAAATAATAAAGCCACTCATTTTCGGGTGGCTTTATTTTTTGTCTTCACCCTGAAAGTATTCCTGAAATGATAGATTGATCTTAACAGGAAAAAAAGAATCGTCGACCCTGCCATACTCAGTGCTATGACTGTAAATGCTTCCGGGAACTCTATCAGGGCAATAAGCGAAAACAGGAACAACAGCGTTGCCAGAATTCCCACCACAAGCATGGCATTCCTGTATATTCTGTCAATTCTGTTACTTTTCTTTTTCATCGTTGTTTTTAAATA
>JBBDIE010000152.1:0-2594 GCA_040880545.1 Bacteroidales bacterium
TCAGCGATTAAAGCGGCCAATAAATATGAAGTGGCCATTTGCATGATGTATGATATCGGGAGTATGGATGACAGCCAATATCAACTGATTTTTGATGACTGGAAACACCTGGTGGAGGATCTGAAGCTAACAAACCAGGGTGAAAAGACAACGTACCTTTTCCATAACGGGAAACCGCTTGTTGCTTTTTGGGGAATCAGTGCGGGTACCAGGGAGTCAGGTCATATTCCGGAGATTTACAATATCATCGATTTTGTTAAGAACGATACTGAATACGGAGGATGCTCGGTTCATTTAGGAATACCTTCACGCTGGAGGACGCTCGGATCAGATACCAGGGGCGACGCAAGACTACACGATGTTCTCCGGAATGTGGATGTGATCCACCCCTGGCTGGTAGGACGCTATAACAATGAGACCTACGAAACATACCGGCAGGAAAATATTGTCGGGGATGTGGAATGGTGCAAAGAACACGGGAAATCTTATGCTCCCACGGTTTTTCCGGGCTTCTCATGGCATAATATGAAGGATGATAAATCCGATAAAATCCCGCGGCACAAAGGGGAATTCTTTTGGAAACAGGTTGTTGGTGCCATAGAGAGCGGCGCGGAAATGCTCTATGTGGCCATGTTCGATGAGATCGATGAAGCAACTGCGATCATGAAATGTGCACACGAAGTACCGGTCGGGAAAAGTGTTTTCGTGCCGTATGAAGAGGGAATTCCATCGGATCACTATCTCTGGCTGACGGGGATGGCAGGAAAAATGCTCCGCGGGGAGATCCCCTTTACAACCAACATCCCTGAAAGAAAATAATCATCTGCAATTACCGTGATACACCAATAAGATTAAAAAATGAGACATAACATGATACGCAAATTATACCCTGTTTTTACTGCACTGCTGTTGCTCCTGTTCTCCCAGGTTCACACACAAGCACAAGTCACCCTTGAGCAGGGTCATATCCGGCTCGTTTACTCTGAAAATGAAGAAGGCCCCCTGCTGCTTGCGGTTGAAGCACTTAAAAAGGATATTGAAAGCGTGCTTAGCGCGAAACCGGAGCTGGCCGGAAAAATGAACAATGACATGAGCAAAGCAGAAATCGTCATTGTAAATAAAACCTCCGGGAATATGAAGGTCCCGTCAGCTCACCAAAAGGAACTGGACGGTTTTGAATCACACAGGGTATATGTAAACAAAGAAACAAACCGGATTTATCTCCAGGGGTACGACCTCCGGGGCACCATCTTTGCGATTTATACTTTTACGGAGGAGATCCTGGGTGTTCCTCCCCTGAAATACTGGAGTTCATGGGTGCCGCAGCCAAAGGACAAAATTGAAATTCCAAAGGGCTTTGAAAGCTATTATAAATCACCACAGGTCCGTTATCGCAGCCTCCTGCCGGGTGACCAGGATTTTTTTAATCCCTGGAAGAAGGCATCCGATGAGCATCAGAATATATGGCTGGAGACTGCCCTCCGTTTGAAAATCAATACCATCGAAACCTATTCAACCATACTGCCCAACTATAAATTAACAGATTATGCTTATCTGATTGCCCAATACGGACTGGTCATAACTTCACATCATACAAGCGGACTGAATACATCTTTCGGCACCTGGGACGATTACTGGAGGGAGATGCGCAATATGGATCCCCCCGAATACCTGCTTTCCAATGAACAGGCATTGCTCGATTTTTTCAGGTACAATGCTGAGACTGTGCAAAAGAATGACATTGATAATCTATGGTGTGTGGCTTTCAGGGGAGAGGTGGATCAACCATTCTGGAGTATTTTTAAAGATGCACCTGAAGATATGGAAGAGAGAGGTGAGGTGATTAACAAAATGCTGCAGATTCAGTATGACATGATCAAAGAGGTGACAGGAGAAGAAAAGCCCTACGCCAGGATCACATTCTACGACGAGCTTGCAATCCTTATGGCTCAGGGTTATTTACAGCCACCCGACAGCGAAAATATGATATACACCTTTGTAGCCGGAAGAAGGGATCATTATCCATTTGATGATATTGTGAATTTTGATGCCGGGCAGGATGTTAAACTGGGATACTATATGAATTTTGGATTTGCATCAACCGGTGCCCATGTTGCCCCGGCGGAAAGCCCCTGGAAGATGGAATTCAACTACCGCTACGTCAATAGCAAAGCCCCGCTTTATTTCTCAGTGATAAATGTAGGCAATTACAGGGAGTTTGTACTCGAACTGGCCGCCAATGCAAAAATGCTCTGGGATTACGATAGTTACACATCAGATCAGTTCATGGTCGACTATTGTACACAGTACTTTGGAGAGAAGTACGCACTGGAGATAGCAAATCTATATAAGGAGTTCTACAATGCATACTGGATCCCGAAGGAATCTGAATTCGAGGGCCTGGAGCGGCAGTTCGTCTTTCAGGACCTGAGGTATGCCAGGGCGTTTGATCATACCTATGAAAGGTTTTTTGAGCCCGAAATAGACATGAACCCCTTGCGCAAGATTGGCTACGAAAGTGTTCCCGGCCGTACTTACCGGATAGATTTTGAACATAACAATGCCGATAATCAGGTTGATGCTATTCTGAACGG
>JBBDIE010000153.1:0-15989 GCA_040880545.1 Bacteroidales bacterium
GTTCCACATACCTGTCGGAGCCCAGGTTATTTGCAGGATGGTACATGTAGGCACGTTGCAGCATGTTTTCATCATCCTGGCCCTGCACCCTCCATCTTCTCAATACCGCCTTACTCTGGTTGTTTTTGTCGTTCATTCCCTCCGTCTGGATGGCCACTCCGTTAACAATATCAAATCCGATACGATAATGGAAGCTTGTTGAGAATGTGATGTTTTTGTATTTCAGGTTTGTTCCAAATCCACCCATGAAATCGGGATTGGAATCTCCGATATGTACCACATCATTCAGATCAATGACGCCATCATGATTGATATCTTCATAGATCGGGTCCCCACCTTTAAATACATAGGTTCCTTTATAACTTAAGGGAACAGGTAAGCCTTCATTATCCAGGATAACATTATTGTTGCGGTCCCGGGCTACAACATCGGCATCACTGGGCCAAACACCCAGGTAACGGAATCCGAAGAATGATCCGATGGCTTCACCTTCCACTACCCTGCGCGGGTAGGCTCCATTACCTATGGATGTGGAGGCTTCTGTATTGAAATTTTCAGGCAGGTTGTTAAACTTGTTAATATTTTGTGATGTGTTGAAATTGATGGACCACAACCAGTTATCATTTCTGATTATTTTCAGGTCCGTCATAAGTTCCCAACCCCTGTTTTCCAGCTCACCTCCATTAAAGAATGTAAGATCCTCGTAACCGGAAGAGTAGGGTATTGGATATTCGTGGAACAGCAGGTCCTCTGTTACTTTCTGGTATACCACCCCTTCAATAAAGAACCTGTCTTCGAACATATTCAGCTTCAGTCCAATGTCGGTGGTTGTACTGGATTCCCATCTCAGGTTGTTCAGCTGAATCTGTTGTGGGACAATAGCAGGGGATGTAATATATGATCCGGTATAGGAGGATGCATAGGTTGCGAACCTGGCATAGGCATCCCAGGGCTGCCGGCCAGATACACCCCATGTAACACGAAACATACTTTCACCGAGCCAGTCTATGTTTTCAAACCACGGTTCACTTGAAAATCTCCATCCTGTAGAAATCCCTTTAAATGTACCCCAACGGTAATTGGCCCCGAATGAGGAGTGTGCATCGGACCTGAGAATGGTTTGAATCAGGTACTTGTCCTTATACTTATAGTTCAGGTTTCCAACAGCGCCCAGCTGCCTGGCCTCACCGGATCCACCACCAATCCAATTGATCTGTGCATCAATCGCCGGATCCTGGATGTCTGTGGAAGGGGTCCTGTTACTCTGTATATTCATCCATTCGTAGCTGTTCTGATCCGTGATCCAGGATACTGCGCCCGATAACTCATGGTTATTGGTGCGGAAAGGGGCCTCAAATGTCAGCCTGGTCTCGGTTCTGATGGAAGAGTTGATATTGTTGCTCTCTTCCGCTTTATTTATATTCCAGTCCAGCCAATCTGCACCAATGGCATTATAGGGCAGGTAGTTTTCATACTTGGTCCCCGCATACTGGAATGACACCGTTTCGTGCAATGTGAGCCAGCTGTTAATTTTATATCTCAACCTGAATGTATTCTGAAGGTCATTCCGGGTATTGTCGTTTTTACCCAGGTTAGCTACCGCAACAGGATTGTAATATTCGCTACCATTGCCCTGGTAACTGGTGATGGGCGTGAAATATTCTCCTGTTAAATTTCCATAGGGGTCATATTCCCAGATACTCATATTCGGCGCTTTGATATAGGCCATTTCCCGGATATTTCGATCGTCCAGCTTAAGGTTCCCATCGGTCCGGTTGTTGCTGTAATTGAATTGTACAGAGAAGAGGAGGTTTCTTGAAAGGAAATAGTCGAGATTAATCCTGGTGGAAAATCTTTTGGAACTGGTATTGATGGTGGTCCCTCCCTCATCCACATAACTGAAAGATGTAAAATAGCGTGTTTTTTCACCACCACCAGAAATTTTGAAATAGTGATCATGGGTCATTGCATTCTGCGTTATGGCTCCGATCCAGTCTGTATTTGCCGAATAGTTATAAAAATCTTTGTAGTCTTTATCGTATGCGATCTCATCGGGAATATCGAAAATTCCGCTCCTGTTGTGCCATTGTTCAAGCTGAAGCATGATATATTCATTCCCGTCGAGCATGGGAATGGCCGGCGGTTGAATATTCACACTGCTTTTATACTGGTAATCAAACTGGACCTTGCCCATTCTACCCTTGTACGTTTCGATCAGGAGTACGCCATCAGCACCCTGGGATCCGTATACGGCTGTTGACGCAGCATCTTTCAGTATTTCAATGGATTTAATATCCTGTAACGCGATATTGACCAGGTTGCTGATGTCTTCTGCATCGGAAGAACTGAGGTTGAAATCATTGGAGATCCTTTGTTGTGGTATACCATCAATTACGATCAGCGGCTGACTGTTTCCCATGGAACTAAGTCCCCTGATCACAAGTTGTGAACCTGAACCGGGGTCACCGGAAGCAGCGATGATATCCAAACCGCTTACTTTACCCTGCAGAGCATCGGAAGCTGACGAAATTCCTTCGTTGCTCATTTCCTCGAGGCTTACCCTAACCGTAGAGGATGCATTGTCGCGTTCAGCGATATTAGTCAGGCTATAGTCTGATGAAGCTTTTGCGGTGATTGTCACCTCTTCAATCTCCAGGTTGGCAGGAGCAAGCCTGATTGTCTGCTGGGCCGAACCGCTAACCGGAATTACTTTAGTCTCATAACCAATCACACTCACCTTAACAATATTGGCCGAATTACGCATTTCAAGTACAAAGTCACCATTCACGTTTGTGATCGTTCCGTTGATGATTCGGTTTTCATCGTCATACTCAATGATATTTGCACCAATTACGGGCAGATCATCAGCTGCATCGATCACCCGTCCCCTGAGCACCACCTTCTGCCCCAGGGCATTGGTTATACTTGCAGCGGTAATTAACAGTATCAGGATAGTTTTTAGTTTTCTCATCAGTATTTAACCTTTGGGTATTTGCTTGAAATATTCTGATCAATCATTCATTCATTCATTCGGTTATCTGGTAACATCCAGTTCTCCGATGATCAGCGCCTTATCAATTTTATGGATCACTGCATTATTCACCATCATGGGATATGTGGCCTGACCTGATCCTAAAAGCCTTCCTGCCAGATAGTTTGTTGAGTCAGATTCTGTCACGGTTGCATAGGTTCCTCCCAGTTTATCCGGAAACAGGATCTCGTCATAGCCCGGCTGGATATAGATCTTAGTATAAACGGTACCAAATTCAGAAGAACTCTCGTCTGGTCGAACGGTTTCGTAATAACCCGGCAAGGCATTCCCATCGGTGAAGACGAGCTGCTTTCTTATGAAATGAGAAAGAATGAATTTTTGCAGGTCCTTCATTGGCAGGGTATCTGCCTGAACTTCGGCAAGTGCCGCTGCCGTTGGTGCAAAAACGGTATATTTATCGCTTTCAGTTGTGAAGGTAAACGTGTTCAGACTTGTATTTGCCAGGCCTGCAGTGACTATTAACTGGTGGAATTCAGGAAAACGGGTATAAAGTAACAGGTACATGTTTGTTGTACTGAAACTGAACCAGTCATTGATTTCCCAGGTGGATCCGTTGTCGGCATTCAGGTCAATTTGTGTTGGTATAACAGTCGATGGCAAACTTCCCTTGTAGCCCCTGGTAGTTGTTGCAGTTCCTTTTACTTCACCGGTTTCATTATTGAATATCAGATGGTTTCCGGCAAGATTCAGTATGAATTCTTTCCTGGGAATACCTGATGGCTGTCTGACGGCAATATGGTTCAGTAACAGGGTCCGCATATCATTTTTCGAAATGGCGAATGCCTGTGCCGATGTCCCTGATAGCTGGAATGCCATATATTGGGCTCTGACGTTATCCCAGATCAGGGATGAATCCTGCAGCGTATTTTGATCCGATTCCACAAACAGCATGTATTGCTCATCAGGTGCACGTTCACGTTTCAGGGCGGGCAGCAGGCCCGAACGTTCGATCACATCCATTACTTTGGCAAACCCCCTTCTCAGGTAAATGGGGCCCGTTACACTTGAAAATGCACGGGGGACAATGGGATCATCCACGCCCAGGAAAGAGGCATTACTCCCATATTCCCTGTGAATAATGGCTGCTTCATCCACACTTACCCTGTCCAGTTCCCCGTTAATGAAGCCGGTTTCAAGATCCGTACCATATACCGGGTTAAATGAAAGGTGGGAATTGGTAATGATCTTTTTAATATTTAACGGGGCGTTGGCAATTCCGTTCCAGAAAGATCCTCCCGGAAGGTATTCTGTCTCAAGCTTTTCAATGGCTGTATTTGTTGGGGCGACCATGCCGTGGTGGTACCTGATCGTTACATTGCCAGGCAGTCCCACTGCACCTGGGGGAGCCTTGGTCCTTTCCCTGGTCAGGTGAAAAGCCAATTCCGGAAATGTGAGATCGAACAATGAATCTACCTCCAGCCCGAGATCTGCCCCCGGCTGATCAAAAGTCTTCTGGTCGTTGTAATCAAATTCCGGGAAGAGGTTCACTAATTCAAGATAGCGGCTGTATGACCTGCTATCGTACTGTGCAGAAAGTATCTGGTATGCATTTTTAGCAGGAGAAACTACCCTGTCGATATTATATATGAATCCGTTCTCTGCAAATATTTCGGCTCCTACTACACGGGCATTCTGATAAAATATATCGTTGTTGTCCTCAAAGGAGCGTCCATAATAGAAGGCATAATCATTCAGGGTAAGATCGTAAATGTCGAAATAGTCTTTGAAGAATATAGGTGTAAATTTTCTCGAATCGGTAGCGACCCTCCTGTACCAGGGAGAACTTAACGTGTCTGTGATCCTGAGGCCTTCCTTCCCATCTATATATGTTCCATATTTAAAATTTTTATCAAGCAACAACGTTTCCCGCTTATATCCTTTTGGCTCATCATTGGTCTCATCCTTTGGATCTATCCATCCCCATACATCCAAAGACCGAAGTTGCTCTTTGGTCCAGGGATTTTGTACAATGTGGTATTTGACAATTTGTGCCAGCTCAGATTCAGGGATTTCGGAAACACTGTTATAGGTAGGATGTTCCTGAAAAAAGAGATCAAAGGCTTCGTTGTTGGGAGCAAAGACCGTATAACTTCCCGATGTGTTTATGATGGTGTCATAGCCGGTTAAACGCAGACATTCTGCAAAAGTATCAAAGATGGCCGAGTCCGACAGCTGTGTGAATAATTTTCCGGCGAGCCAGTCTGGTCTTTCATATTTGTCAAAGGGCTCTTCTTTAATACAGCCTGAAAATAATGACAACGCCAGCGCAATTAACGCGAATTGTGTAGTCCTTCTCATGTCAGTAGTCGTAGTAGTTAATAGTTCAAGTTTACACAGGTTAAATGCTTTAAAATGATCACATTTTAAACCTCCGAACGAGTGCTGAATTTTCAGCTTTTAAATATAAATAAAATTAGGGGACAAAGTACGCTAAGTCCGACTTAAATAGAACAGTTCCATATAAATATTTTGTCTGTTAAAGCTTAAGCTATAAGCGTTGAACAATTATGGACTGTATCCCTTGTAATGTGGTTATGATCAATTAACACAAGAGATACAGCGGTTTTAAGGTAGCAGATTGCCGGTGTACCGTGAAGCGGTGAAGTCAGCATACCATTCTTCCATTTTTACTATATTTGAAAGAAAAACCATTACTATGAAAACCGTATTACTAATTCTGGTTGCCTGGTTGATGGCCGGGATAAATCTTTTTTCGCAGGACAATTTTACCGGGGAATGGGAGATGCAGGAACTGGTAATGGAGAGCCTGGAGGAGCGAGAGGTGGTGTCTAAAGAGCAGCTTAAGCAGGACGGTACAATCTGGATCATGAAATTCTCTGAAGATGGAAAATTCTACCAGAAAAGTAATTACAACGCGCAGGAAAGAATGGATGAATTTGAAGGAAGCTGGAAGGCAGAGCCGGATGAGAAACTTACCATATTTTTGATGATCAACGGACAAAAAAGGCCCCTTCATTTCTTTTATGAATTCAGGGAAAATAAAATGATATTGGAACGTTATGATCCGGCGAGGACGATGAAGATGGTTGTTGTTTTCAGAAAACGAGGAAGTTGACTTACGCTAAATCTAAATTTTATGAAAGATATGAGCATATTCATATTTGTAACAGGGTTATTGCTTCTGAGTTCGTTTCAATCGTCTGCGCAGTCAGATGTTGTGATCACGGAAGAGATGGTATTCCATATGGTCGAAGAGAATATTGAACAGTACCGTAAAGGCGATGTAACCATAAAGGTACTTGACAGGGATGGCAAACCGGTTACGGGTGCCAGGGTTTCCGTTGATCAGGTGAGCCATGATTTTCTGTTCGGGGCCCTGTTGTTTGATCTGACCCGGGATAAGATGGATCCTGACAGGGAGCGTATATTTAAGGAGCGTTTTTTGGAGCTCTTTAATTACGGTATCGTTCCCTTTTACTGGAGTGGATATGAAAAGGAACCGGGCCATCCTCGTTGGGACAGGATGCAGGATGCCCTTACCTGGTGTGTGGAGCATGATATCACCGTGAAGGGGCATCCCCTGGCGTGGACCCACCAGGCAGGCATGCCCGAGTATATATTGAATATGTCATTGGAGGATTCTGAAAAATTGCTGGAAGCCAGGATCATGGAAAATGTACTGGGATTTGACAGGATATCGATCTGGGATGTGGTGAATGAACCGGTGAATACCGTAACCTGGGAGATGGCCCATGAAGATAAGGATGCAACGGAGAGATACAGGAGTGACATTCCGTTGGAGGAGGTGGCTGACTGGGTTGATAAGGCCTATAAGGCGGCTCACCGGGCAGATCCGGAAAAGCAGCTTGTATTGAATGAATTCAGGCAATTTGCTGATGAAGAGATCCGGTCCAGGTTTTATGGCTTTGTGGAAGAGCTGATCAGCAGGGGTACCCCGGTGGATGCGCTGGGAATACAGGCGCATGAACCAAGGGAGGAGTGGTTCAACCCGGTGGATGTGTGGAACACGCTCAACCTCTATGCTGAATTTGGCCTGCCATTGCAGATTACTGAGTTTTCACCGCAGTCAAGGGGAGCGGAAATTACCGGAGGATACAGAGCCGGCACCTGGACAACCGGGACACAGGCCGGTTTTACAGAGATGATGTACCGGATCTGGTTCGGACACCCTTCGGTGGAGTCCATAAACTGGTGGGGATTTTCAGATGCCAATGGCTGGCTTCCGGGCTGTGGTATAACTGATGAGGACCTGAACCCCAAACCTGTATATGAAGTTCTGAAAAAGCTTATCAGGGAAGAGTGGATGACCCATGACCTCGAAGTAGTGTCAGACAAAAAGGGTCTGGCTACTTTCAGGGGATTTTATGGTGGATATAACGTTGAGGTGATTACCAGACAAGGCGGGCAACTATCGGGCACATTTCACCTGGAAAAGGGGAAGGAGCATGTGTGGACCATGGCCCCGGAATAATCAATAGCTACATGCGACAAAAATCAGCTACCCGGTGCACCATAACCGGCACTTTGTGCATCAATCACAAGTATCCAGTCTATGCCGGTTACAGAATGTGTGAATTCTGAATGATCACCCATTTTCGATACTTCGATGGCCTCTGCGTTTCCTGTACGGGGATTGTACCACCAGGCTTTGAAGGCATCCCCGAACAACTGTTCATGGTTCACCCTGATTGTAGTAGTAAATGGAGCATAGATGATTGCAAAGTCGTTGCCCCTGACTGCCATGATCGTTGATTTCTCACCCTGTTGACTTTCCTTAATTATCTGGTTGGCGGGAACCATTTCGAGCCAGTTGCGAGACTCAATCAGTTTCCTCACATACATCATCTGCAATGCCCCCGGCAGGTCCATCGCCTTCTCCCAGTGGATCCTGGCATGGGTCACCGGATCTCTTATTTCATCATAAAACTGCCAGATGGGGTGTGCTCCATAGGTGGTTCCGCATGCTCCTGCCAGTACTCCCCAGTAGGCCATCTGGCGAACATCTGCATCGTCAAACCAGCCAAATTCAGGGTTCCAGTTGATGGCATGTTCCTCGTAGCAAGGTTCTCCATCCAGGGTGGGTTTTGCAGGCTCCAGTCCACGGTCATGGGTGAGTTGCCGGAAATTGGGGATGAAACGGTCGGAATGACCCGACTGCATCATATTGAAATCGAGCCACTTTTCATTATGGAACCATTCTGATGAGGAGTGTCCTCCCCAGGGATGGTAAGTCATCAGATGTGTCGTATCGACCGATTTGATTGCATCCCCCAGGGCATTCCATACGACTGTATTGTCCTCTCCGCCCGACCGGTCACCACCATTGATCCAGATAATGTTCGGGGCATCCTTGTACCGGTTTCCGATCCATGATCCATAAATCGCCGCTGCTTCCACGGTAAATATTTCCGGACCGATTCCCCACTGACTGTCGACTTTATCACCCCAGGTGGGGAGAAGCCCTATATACAGCCCTTTTTCCTCAGCCTTCTTCATGACCCAGTCCACATGTTCAAAGTATTTCTCATTTGGTTTACGCACGTCGTTTTCGAACAACGGTTTATCACCGTAGGCATTTGCTTCGTTGAGTCCGTTAAATTCGGCAAGCACTACCGCCTGAATTACGGTAAAACCTTTACTGCGCCTGTTTTC
Organism: Bacteroidales bacterium; assembly: GCA_040880545.1. Lineage (GTDB taxonomy): Bacteria > Bacteroidota > Bacteroidia > Bacteroidales > M55B112. Next base: position 8,687 of record JBBDIE010000153.1, read on the forward strand.
AAGGTATTTTTCAGCCTCCTCCCTGTTCAGCCTGTGGAAAAGTTCCCAGGCGGTATCGCCCAGGTAGAAGAAGGGTTCTCCATTTTCATGTACCAGGAACCGGCCCGAATCAGAGATATTCAGCGGGCCCTTTGAAAAGTTTACGGAAGGCCCGGTCCAGTATGTCTGGGCCGACAATGCCAGGTTAGTTATAAGGAACAGGACGGTCAGAATTTTTGAATTCATAACGGGCAGTTTTGTTGTTTATAAATTCATTGCATTTATTGTTCAAAGCTCAATGAAACAAAAAAGTTCCTGGGCATTCCCGGGTAGTAATACCTGGGAGCGGCACTTCCAAAGGAGGGTGCGTTTACCAGGATCATGGATGCATAGTTCACGTCAAAAATATTATTGATCCCTGTATTTACCCTAAGTCCAAAGGGATTTTTACCAACAGCTATTTTCCATGATACCCGGACATCGGTAATCAAGTGACCCGTATAGTCCACCGTGTTGGCGTCGTTAAGATACTCTTTACCTGAAAAGCGTGTTCCTGCCACCAGTTCAACGCTTTCCTTGTATACAGCGTGAAAGCGCAGATGGATCATCTGTGCGGGAATCCCGGGCAGTGCATTGTTACTGTGATCCGTTTCGTCATCGATGAACTCCGTGAACCTGTTACTGTTCAGAAAGATACTCGAATGTATTGTGTTTTGCCAATCGGATGATGATGCGGTTTCATGCAGTCTGAACCGGTTATAAATCTCTATCCCGGATAGCTGTGCACCACCTGCATTGATCCCGGTAAATATCTCTTCAGTGATTCTTTTTGTGACCAGCATATCACGTATAAAGATGGTATAAGCAGTGAAGTCGTAATACCAGCGTTTTTTGAGCATCCAGCCCCGAAATCCGAGGTCGAAGTTCCAACCGGTTTCGGGTCGCAGGTCCGGATTGACCAGCCCTTCGGGCAGCAGGGTCTCTTCCAGGGAGGGTGCAGAAAAGCCATGACCCGCAGAGGTGTGCAGATAGAGGTCCTTGACAATACGATAGTTCATGCCGAACCTGGGGGAGACCACCGGATTGTAACTATAGCTGCCCGACTGGTCCGATCCATCCACGTTGTAGAGGGTATTGATATGGTAATTCAACATGTTTACATTCAGCCCCCCTTCCAGGTTTAAACCGGTAATGGGTGTCCAACCTGTGTGGAGAAAGAAGTTTCCATAACGGCGGGTTTCGCTGTTGTGCAGCTGAAGTTCACCTTCCTCCCCCGATACAGATTCTATGATCTTCCAGCGGAAGGATTCATGGAACAATTCAAAGCCGGTCTGCAACCGAAACCCGTTTTTTTCATAACTGACAGCATTTCTCAGGCCACCCATGAATGAATCTTCATCCAGGATGTTGAATGGCCTTGTTTCATAGGGATCCTGCCATGAGGAGAAGATAGTCAGGCGGTTTTGCCAATGTTCGTTGAAAGTGTGTTTCCAGGTGGCTCCGCCCGTGATCTTAGGATAGGTTTTATACCCGTTCATGGCGAGCCAGTTTGCTGCGGCTGATCCGGGGTTGTTCTGAAAATCTGTTTCATTCAGTGAACTGGGAATTTCCGCGTAGAGATCGTTGGCCAGCAGGTGAAAGGTAAAACTGTTCTTAATGGTGCCTGTTTTACCATGGAGGAAAAAGTGGTTTCTCCGGTACCTGTTATTCTCACGATGCCCATCGGAAGTTGCCCTGGTGAACCCGCTGACCAGTGAAGAGTTTTTCTTTTTCCAGCCAATCCTTGCACTGTTTTTCCAGGTATTGAAAGATCCTCTGTCTCCCGACAACTGGTACGAAAAGCCGTTTTGGGCCGGATAGATTGACCGAAGTTTCACGACTCCCCCAAGGCCTGATCCATACATGGCCGACGCTGGTCCCTTCAGAATTTCAATCCTTGAGATACCGGAGATATCCATATCTTCAATGGTGGATATCCCGTCCCCGTTGGTCAGTGGAATTTCTTCAAAATAGGCCCTGATCCTGTTGGAGGAATAGGGTGTTCTGGATCCCACCCCGCGAATGGTCAGCCGGTTTGTGGTATGTGTGCCCGACGACATATATACTCCCGGAGCCGTGTTTAGCTGGTCTGCCATATTGATCGTATGGAGCGCCTCCTCCTCCATAGTATGAATGATCGACAGACTTCCGGTTGTTTCACTGAGTCGCTGTTCAAAAGGGGTTACAGCGATGGTGATGTCTTCGAGGTCGATGGTGTCGGGCTGGGACTGTGCCAGTACCTGTACTTGTATAAAGATGATTATCAGACTTATGAGCGTGACCGGATTTTTCATTGCAGCAAAGATAAAAAAAATCAGAACTCGCTAAAGGTGCATATACCTCTGGCTATTGGGCAGAAGAAGTGTCCGGATCGGAAGGCCACAGGAATTTACTGTATCCTTTCATGTACCCTTCAGGGAACTTCGTGGATCAACATCACCTGTTCGTCTACAATTATTGCCATCATCGAAAAAGAGCGTATATTTATAGGATGACAAGTAATCAAATCCCACAGGAAATTACGGCGGAAACATTCATGGTAGCTGCGAAAATGGAAGCTACATTAATTGAGTCGGTAATACCGGGGGTGCCGAACAGCAGCCCGGGGAATGGAAATTAAACCATGCCGGATTTGACAGATAAATTCAAATGTCATAGATTTAGATAATGTTGTACTAACAGTGACCAGATGAAGCCTCCGTTCCTGGACGACATATACAAAATAATCAAACAGGATGACCTGACCCTGGCATATTCCGGGGAATTCAGGGATATCATGACGGACCGGATCATTGAACTTGCGGAGGTTTACCTGGAATCCAACAATGAATCTACAAAACTCCGGAGGAAAACCAGCTTTCTGGTGGCTGAATGTTTTCAGAATGTGATCAGGCACGGGATAAAGAATCCGGAAGTCAGAAGCAAAAATCCCCAACGGACGGAATCATTCATCATCAGGTTTTACGACGGTAAATGCTATATTTTATCTGAGAATACCGTTGTCAATGAGAAAGTTGCGGAGTTACGAGGTTTGCTTGAAGATGTAAATAGCCTGGAGCAGGATAATTTACGAATGCTCTACCGTAAAATGCTGGAGGAGGGAGAATTGTCGGAAAAGGGCGGAGCCGGACTCGGTCTTTTTGAGATGGCAAGAAGGTCGGGCAACAAGCTCCATTATTCTTTTAAGGAACTTGATGGGGGACAGTCCACTTTTCACCTGATGCTGGTATTGGAGAATGTGGAGAAGCAGCATACAGAGCGGGATTACATTCCCGATTTCGAACAGATTGAAAAGGTGATAAGGACCCTCACGGAGAAAGATCAGTTTCTGATCTATCATGGAGAGCTTGACCAGGGAATGATCTCACCTGTTTCTGAGATCATTGAAAGAAATTTGGATGCACAAAAGCGACCCCTGGCCCTTAAAATAAAATTTTATCATGCGGTTATTACAATCTTGCAGTTCATGGGGGATTACAATAAATTTGCCGGGAAGAATTTTAACAGCCTGTTATCCCTGGGAATTACAAAAGAGGGTTACGTGATCTATTCAACGCTTTCAGTGAGTGATGCAATCAGGGAGCGACTGGAAAAGGAGCTTGGAAAAGTTCGCATAATTTTGGATGATATGAAGGCAGATAAATCAGGTAAAGAACCAGGATGGGATGAACTATTGGACGAAGAGGATCCGATTTCCCAGCGACAATTTCAGTTGGGCAGAATTTGCAAATCGATCAATTACAATTTTCATACTACTGGCAAGGATACCCATCAGTTCAATTATGAATTCCACATCTGATCATTTTTTTTGCTCCATAAAAGTGCCAGTCGGGACGAGCTGACCCGTCTCAAAAAAGTCATCTCCTCACAGTAAAGTCCTTTTTTCAAAAATCGGTTATCTTTTACCTGCCAATTTAATAAGGAGCGTTGCATTAAAACCATGCATTTCCTTTTGTCCATCAGTTTACTATTAACTCTTCCAGTTTTCTTTTTGGCACATGATGGATGTTGTTTTCATCACGCCAGTATTTAAAGTTTCCCTCCTTCATATCCTCGATTACCACTTTCTCCAGCGGTTTACCCAGGGCGACCACCTGGAGAATTTTCAGGTGTTCGGGGAGTTCAAGGATTTTTGAAAGGGCCTCTTTTTTAACCGATGCGATGATGCATCCACCCAGCCCTTTTTCGGTGGCAGTGAGCAGAATACTCTGTAAAGCAATACCATCGTCGCAGTAGTAATTGGAGCCGAAGTTGGTGTCATGCAATTGCACGATATAGGCCGACGGCCGTTCTCCCGGTTCCGGGCCGGGCCAATCGGTCAGGTAGCCGGCCCAGGCGAGATTCGGGAAGATCTTCTCATTTATCTCTTCGGTATACGACACATAATATTTCAGGGGTTGGGCATTCCTGGCCGAAGCTGATAACCGGGCGGCATCGATCATTTCCAACAAGTCAGAACGGTATACCCGATACGCTTCAATGAACCGACGGTAGCTGCGGTTTTGGAGGATGAGTGATTTGAGGGTTGACATAGTCAGATGATTTAATGAGATCCATAAAATTAACAAAAAAAGGAAGGAACATGAAAATATTACTGATCGGGCCGATATTTTTCATTCTCATCACATTAACCATGAAAGGAGCATACACTTCTGATCATTTTTTAAGAATACCTAAAAAATCAGATTATGAAAATGAAACATTACATCCGGCAATTTATGGAAGATATGGAGGTATTGATGCGGCAACCTCCGCCATCTTCAACCTTTGGTGCGTCTGAAGATTATATGGCATATATGAATGATGTCAGGGAACAACTGTTGGGAGACAAAGGAATATTGATTCAGAATCTCAGCGGAATATCCAGGGAGCAGCTGCCATCCATTGAGCTGTTATCGGATGACGAGGTTTCACTGCTTGCGTCTGGTTTGGTGAAGCTGCTGTATCATTTCAACTGTTATCCGGATATTCCTCATGAGGCACCGGACTCCATGGCATACAATGCATTACGGAATCACTGGGAACATTTAAAAGCGCCCTTGATGGATTTTGAACTGCATTATGAATTTTGTGACGGGCTCACAGAACAGTGTCCATTTCCGGGGTACTGCAGTTGGTGTGGAGAATCAGACAATGAATCCGCAATGTCTGCGGAGAGCAGTGAGGAAGAAGGAACATCAAGTGAACCGGGTAATGAAATTGAAATTGAGATATCGCTGGGAGAACATCTGGTACGCATCCGAACGATACCGGGGGGAACGTTTATCAGCGGGATCCATAATTACTGTGACAGGTGGTGCGAATTTTGTGCGTTGGCGAACAGATGTACAGTGAATGCGGCTGGAGATAAGGTGGAGCCGGACAAGGAGAAGCTGGAAATCAGGCAGGAGGGAATGAAGGAACTTGAGCAGCAATTCCGGGGGGTGGAAAGGAAAATTAAAAAGGAGATGCAGCGACTCAATGTGGATGTGTTTGAACTTTCGAAAAACGAAGGTTTTTCCATTCTGGACAAGGAGGATATCCTGTTCAATCCGGATGCCCGTGATGTGATGACCATCGCCGAGCATTATACGAAATCGATCCATGAATGGGTTAAGAGGGAGGGGGTGGAGTCGTTGAATGAGGAAATTAATAACAGCCTGGTATTCAGTAATATCATGTGGTATTCAACCATTATCGCTACAAAAATGTACCGCTCGCTGATGCGGGAATTTGAGGATGAGGACTCGGTGCAAAATGATCTGAACGGATCAGCGAAAGTGGCGCTCCATGGTATTCGTCAATCGCTCTATGGTTGGGGCTGGATCATCGAGCGTTGTCCCGGACAAAAAGATACTGCCATGTTTCATGCCATGTTACTGACGGGAATGCGTTCGGCGATGGAGGAGCGGTTCCCCAGGGCAGAGGAGTTTATCAGGCCGGGGTTTGACGAGGAGTGATTTTAAATGGTTAAAAAGAGGACGTATGTAATGGAATCCCGCAGTGACATTTTCTTGCAATCAATGGGTACGATTCAAATTAGAAATACATGTTATGAGGAAATTACAGAGAATAATTTAACTTTATTCAACTATTGATTACTAACAATATGAATAAAGCAACACTGGCTGGTATTATTACCATGATTGGTCTTACAACACTATGTACGCAGGAGCCGGTCACATTCAACCCTCTTCCTTATGGGGAGGCGGATCGCAAGGCAGATTCGATACTTCAATTGATGACACTGAAAGAGAAGCTGGACTACATTGGGGGGGACCATTTCTTTTACACCCAACGGATCAGGCGACTTGGAATTCCCGGAGTGCCATTCGTGGATGCCACCCAGGGTATCCGGCTGAACCCGGCCATCATCAACCCGGGATGGAAGAAGCCCGTGAAGCGGACTATCGCTTACCCGGCCCCGATCCTTCTGGCATCTACCTGGAACGAGGATATGGCCTTCTTGTATGCCCAGAGTATAGGTGAGGAGTGCAGGGCAGCAGGGTTGCCGCTTCTTTTGGGTCCGGGACTTAATCTTTACAGGAATTCGCAATGTGGCCGGAATTTTGAATATTTCGGGGAGGACCCCTACCTGGCAGGCAAGCTTGTGTCGGGTTATGTGCAGGGGCTCCAGGGGACCGGTACCATTGCCACACTGAAGCACTTTGTGGCGAACCAGACCGATTATTACCGGAGACGCAGTAATTCTGTGGTGGATGAACGCGCCCTGCAGGAGATTTATATGCCGGCTTTTAAGTGTGGGATCGATGCCGGAGCACGGTCGGTGATGACCTCCTATAACCTTGTAAACGGGGAGTGGGCCGGTCAGAGCGATTACGTGATCAACCACCTCCTGCGGGAATCACTTGGATACAGGTGGCTGGTGATGACCGATTGGTTTTCGGTATGGGATGGGGAAAAGCTGATTCATTCCGGACAGGACCTGGAGATGCCATACCGCAAGGCAACGAGACATGCAGACAAACTTCTTGCTGATGGGAAAATAGCGGAAGAGGATATCGACCGGATGGTAAAAAATATTCTGCGCACCTTCATCTCCATGGATGCATTTAACCAGCAGAAGGATCCGTTGGACGATGCAGATTATATGAGGCTGGAAGAGGTGGCATTGAACACTGCGCGGGAGGGTGTTGTATTGCTTCGGAACGAAAGACAATTGCTGCCCCTGGACAAAATGAGTAACCAGCAGGTTCTGGTAACCGGGGAGTATTACGACAGATGGATCTCAGGCAAGGGGGCCGGACATGTAAAAGGATATGACAGGATCACGCTGAAGGATGCG